>CAZLDE010000022.1:0-13969 GCA_964558215.1 uncultured Thermoplasmatales archaeon | reverse complement strand
AAGTCTGATGAGTCTATCGAGAGATTCATCTAAATCTTTTACGCATAATCGAAACCTCATCCTGCATCCCATCCCACTCCTATCGATGTAATAATGAAAGAACAGAAGAGGGAAGTTAAAATAAGGTTATCTTAAGGCCCTGGCTTTGATTGAATAATTGAATCTGACAAAGTCAAGCTAAAATACATACATAAAAAACGATTTCGTTCAAATTTCAACAAAGAACATGAGTAAACTTATTTTGGTTCAAACAAGCTGATAATGAATTAACACCCCTGAGCCAAGGTGCTGTACCTCAGAAATCTTTAAAGCAATTACCTCTCCAGTAACTATTCCCCTGCCATCAGCTACCGTCGGAGTGTTCTTTCCACCAATAATACACGGACCAATAAAGATGAAAAGATCATCAACGACTTTATTTTTCAGAAAACTCCAAATAACAGTACCACCCCCCTCAACGAGAAGCTTCCGTACCCCCCGTTGATACAAAATCTCCAAGACGTAATGGACATCAAGTAAGCCTTCATCATCAGACTCACATTCGGCAACCTCGACGTGGGGCTGGTCGTATCGTTTCATTTTGCCTTTTGCAGTGATGATCAATGTTTTTGTTGCGTCATTTAATGCAAGCGCATGAAGCGGTGTCCTTCCCTTGCTATCAAGAATAACACGTAATGGTTGTTTTGGATTTTTTACGTATTTCTCTTTTACAGTAAGTTTCGGGTCATCTTCCAGAATGGTGCCTATCCCAACCAGGACTGCGTCACAGTCATGACGCAGTCGGTACATCCGCTCGATATCCTCTTCAGAGGAAATCCGTATCTGCTTTCGAGTCGGTGATGCTATTTTTCCGTCCGCTGACATCGCACAATTGATGATAACCCACGGTCTGTTCATATCATATCACTGCGGATAAAGTGGACAATCTTTTTTCTTCTCCGGGCAAATCCCCTTGATCTTACAGGACGGTCCAGCGTTCTTGAAAATCATCGGAGCTACCTTCTTTGCCTCCTGTAGCATCTTATTTGCAAGGAGACGAATCTCCCATTGCGCATGAAGACAACAACGCAACTCAAAAAAATTAAGCAGGGAACGTGCATTCATCGTCACCATGATATTTGTACACGTCGCATTCGGAAGCACATACCGTGCATCCTCTGCAGGTATCTTCATCTCCAGTAATTTATTGTAATGCCCCCAGATGACCATCATGGTCTCTTCATAGGCTTTCTTCATCCTCTTGTTCTTGCTTATTGTTGGTGGAATGACATAGTTCGGTTCATTGAGATTGACATAACGTTGACTTTGCTGAGAATAACTTGCGATTCGATGTCGGACAAGCTGATGAGTCAGTGACCTGCTCACATCGCTTATCGCAAACGTAAAAGAAGCATGTTCAATGACGCTTGTGTGACCAAGCTTAAGCACCCGCTCAAGAACCGCTGCTCGTTCGCTTTCTTTTGTATTTTCGAGGTTCTCAGGCTTGATTTTACTATGCGTTAACATAGCTGCCATTGCGGGTAGTTTTTCCGGGTTTAAAGTATATCCTATGAGGGTAACGTTCATAGAGATTTCTCATATCCCTTATGCCATAAACCGTTTAAGTGTTTTGACATAGGATACCGGTCTCCTGTCCCCAGATAAACAAAACCGAAAGTTTTTAACAACAGTACGGTTACCGTAGGCACTGAAAATAATCAATATGGGGATCCTATGAAAGCATTTATCGTTACGACCATCATGTGTTTGATTGTCTATCTTCTTTTAACCACAGGGAGTGGAACAGAGATACTAGGATTATGGAGCTTCATCGAACTGGCATTTGGTATTCTACTCTCCGTAATCGTTGGGTTTATCGCTCGAACTGTCTTTATCAAGGACAGCTACCGAATGTTAAACCCTGTCCGCTGGTTCCTCTTTCTTGGGTATCTTATCGGACCTTTCTTCGTTGCTCTTGCCAAAGCAAATCTTGATGTTGCCTACCGGGTCATCACCGGGAAGATCAATCCAGGGATCGTCAAGATCTCACCACAACTGAAGACTGATCTTGGTATCACCATGCTGGCGAACTCGATTACACTGACCCCGGGGACCCTAAGTGTTGATATCGACCCGGACACCAATGACCTTTATGTGCATTGGATAAACGTTGATACGAAAGCCTTGGAAAAAAAACCCGTGGAATGTAAATATATCTGTGGGAATTTTCCAAAATGGGTGCGGAGGATTGCAGAATGATTGACCTGAATACAACCTATTTAATCGTCGTTATCGCTCTTTCTCTCTGTGTGATTCTTGCACTTATCCGGGTGTTACGAGGACCGACTGCACCGGACCGGGCTGTCGGTGTTGACACGATTAACACCATCGTGATTGTCGGTATGGTAGCTTTCGGTGCCGCGTTCAGAGAAGTCATTTATATCGACGTGGCAATCGTTTACGCCCTGCTCTCATTCATCTCGACGTTGTTCATCGCTAAATATCTTGAAGGAGGTGAGTTCTAGATGATTTTTGACATCATCATCTATCTGTTCATCGGTATCGGTATCTTCTTTAACTTCCTTGCTGGGGTTGGGCTTCTCCGGTTCCCTGATGTTTATACAAGACTTCACGCGGGAACAAAATGTACGACCTTCGGCTCTATCTTTCTTATTGGATCTGTCGTACTCATTGGTCTGAAAATGTGGTGGGAACAGGATACCAACGGTTCGGTCCTGGCTATTCACTCAGTCCTAGCCTTAATCGCTATTCTCCTGACAAATCCCGTGGGCGCACATGCTATAGCAAGAGCTGCGCACCGCAGCGGTGTGAAACCAGCGAGGGCGGTCATCGATGAACTGGATTCAAAACCATTGAACAATACCACAGATGAAGCGAAAGGAGGCGACTAGAATGGCAGTTGAATTTATCATAGCAAACACCCTTGTTTTAATCCTCACGGTGGTTGCATCCATAATCACTGTATTATTACGAGACCTATTAGCAGCTGCGATTGCATTGGCAGCGATGAGCCTGTTGCTTTCCTTGGAATTCTATCTTCTTCAAGCACCTGATGTCGCTATCGCACAGGCCGGAGTAGGAGCATGTCTCTCGTCTGCGATTGTCATCATCGCTATCAGAGGAACCAAACGAACGGAGGACGAATAACATGGAACAAAGAACCATTGCCGCGACTCTTGCTTTTACCATTGTTGCTGTTTTCTTCCTCTTTAGCATCTTTTTCCTCCATCCCTTTGGTCAACCAGAACAGGTGCAGATGGATACTTACATCATCGAAAACACCCAGAACGAGACAGGAACGAACAACGGAGTCACCTCTGTTGTTTTTGATTATCGAGGATTTGATACCCTTGGTGAGGCGACAATCTTATTTTCCGCTGTTGCAGGAGTCATCATGATCTTCCGGAGGGTGAAAGAATGACCGAGATGACAAAGATAGTAAAAACCATCGCAAACATCCTCTTCCCCTTCACGGTTATCTTCGGTTTATACGTCATCGCCCATGGACATCTCACACCTGGTGGAGGTTTCCAGGGTGGTGCTGTGGTTGCATCAGGATGTGCCTTACTTCTTGTTGCCTATGGATCCCATTGGGTGATGAAGCATATCAAAGAAAAAAGACTTGCTGCGTTTGAAAGCATGGGTGCGATTGGTTTTATCACTGTCGCCCTGCTAGGTATCGTTTTCAGCACGGTGTTTTTCGGCAATTTCCTTACAGGGTCCGGTCTACTCTTCGGAACGACACCAGAGACTGGTTCAACGCTTGCTGACTTTAACACCGGTGGGGTTCTTCCCCTCATGAACTTTGCTGTTGGCATCAAGGTCATCGCAGGATTATTTGTCATCATCCTTGTTATGGCATACGCAAGCAGCACCAAGGAGTGGGGCTAATGATCGAGTATATCCCTTTTATCGCAGTCGTCTGCATGATCTTCATTGGTCTGTATGCAGCGATGTTCAGGCGAAACCTCATCAAAATCGTCATTGGAATCACCATTATTGAAAGCGGGGTGAATCTCTTTCTTATCATCTTGGGGTATCGTGAAGGCGGCATCGCTCCCATTTATACGAGTCTGCCACCTGGAACAACCTACCCGGATCAAATGGTCCTTCCTGTTCCTCAGGCTTTGACACTGACCAGTATTGTGATTGGTGTCGCAGTCCTGGCGTTGATGCTTTCGTTGGTCATGCACATCTACAAAAAATACGGGACACTTGATGTACAAAAAATCAGGAGGTTAAAAGAATGACGCTGCTTGACAGTCTTCTTCTGCATTCCCCGGCGTTGATTATCGCCATTCCATTACTTAGTGCTTTCCTCATGCCCTTGGTGAGTCGAGTCCATGCGAAACTCCGGAATATTTTTGCCGTGGTGATGCTAGGGGTTACAGGTTGTTTTATCGGGTTGCTTGCCAATGATATACTGACGAATGGTCCACGAATTTATATTTTCGGTGCGAAGGATTTGTCACTACCTCTCGTCCGGATTCTCTTTGAGGTCGACGGTATCAGCATCTTTATGGCGATTATCACTCTTCTGCTTGCCCTCGTAGCGGTCATCTACTCATGGTCGTTTATGAATGAACAGGATGGATTGGACAAGTATTACACATTGTTCTTACTGCTGGTCACGAGTGCTCTTGGTATGGAATTGACTGGTGATATCTTCAATTTCTTCGTGTTTCTCGAAATCTCCTGCATCGCCTCATGTGCGCTGATAGCATTTTGGGTGTATGAAGGCGAAGCCTTAGAAGCCGCATTCAAATATATTGTCATCAGCACTGTTGGTGCGCTGTTTGTTCTTTTTGCTATCGGCATCTTCTATGCTCAATACAATGCCTTAAATATCGCAACGATCGCACAAGCATTACAGTTTTCCTTTTTAGATAAAATCGCACTTATCTTATTGATAGTCGTCCTAGGCATGAAGGCAGGTCTGGCACCCATGCATATGTGGTTGCCTGATGCGTACGGGAGAGCACCCCCCTCGATTACCCTGGTTATCATGAGTGCGACGCTTGCCAGTTTCTACGGTGTCCTTCGTGTGATTTTCACGCTCTATGGGAACGTGTTATCGACCCAAGTCCGGTTTGACCTCCCCTTGCATGTTGTCATCGGTTGGATCTTGATCGCTCTTGCAGTCATCTCGATTCTTATTGGGGTGATAATGGCATTGATACAATCTGATTTCATGCGGTTGATAGGGTACACCGCTGTCGCTGAAGTCGGCTATATGGTTCTTGCAGTCGGAACAACAATCGCTGCACTGGGAACACCCTATGCGACGGTTGCTTTACATGGTGGAATCCTGCATGTTTTCAACGATGCATTAGACATCGGATTGTTATTCCTTGTTGCTGGTGCCATTTATTATGTGACAAAAAAACGTTCACTTGATGACATCGGTGGTCTGGCTCGGACGATGAAGTTCACGACTATCTTTTTCATGATCGGGTTGCTTGCGGTCGCAGGTATGCCGCCTCTGAATGGTTTCACCTCAAAATTTCTTATCTATGAATCTGTGTATCAGCTCAACCCTATCTTATCTATCGTCGCCATCTTGTGTAGCATTCTAATGCTGGCGATTTTCGTAAAAGTCTTATATGCTGCGTTCCTCGGGCCTGAACTGCCGAACCTTAAGGATGTCAAAGAGGCACCCCGAAGTATGTTGCTTGCCATGGGTGTGTTTGCTGTACTTGCAATCTTCATCGGGTTGTTCCCGAACATTATCCTTGATTCCCTGGTAAAACCAGCGGCTGAAGCCCTGTTGAACCATGCACAGTATATCTCAACTGTTGTAGGAGGGATCTAACCATGTTTACCCTTGAAAGCGGAAGTGGGTTTTGGAATCCACTCATCTGGTTACTTATCATCTTTATCGCCCTTTTGCTTATCTATGGTATTCGAGGATTCGGAAGGAACGTCTATAAGAGAGGTACTGAACAAACAAAAGCATTCCTCTCCGGAAATAAGGAAGTAGCCCCGGAGGATATGCATGTCAAAGCAAGCAACCTCTACTGGGGTTTTACCACCAGCATGAAATCCTTGTATAGTAGATTACGCAAGATGCATACAGGCAACGTCAGTGATTATCTGTTGTGGTTTGTGATTGTGCTTGCCGTGCTTTTCATCATCATCGGGGTGATTTAAATGGATTTCATAGAACTCTCAGAGCTTTCCATACGAATCATTTTTGGTACACTGGGGATCGCTGCATTTGGGATCTTGTTTGGTCTTCTGTATAAAGGGATTGATCGGAAGATTTCCGCTCATATGCAAGGTCGGATTGGTCCTCCCATCAGACAACCCTTCAGGGATGTGGTTAAATTATTTGAAAAGGAAAACATCGTTCCGGATCATGCTATCCCTTGGTTATTCAATCTCATCCCTGTCATCGGATTGATTGCGTCCATCTCGATTCTTTTGTATCTCCCTCTTGGCGGTTTTTCCCCGTTGTTTTCCTCTGGTGGGGACCTCATTGTCGTCTTGTACCTGTTGATCATCCCTTCACTTGCGTTGGTCATTGGTGGGTTTTCCTCAGGTTCCCCGTACGCGATTGTGGGTGCCCAGAGAGAGATGGCGACGATGATAGCCTATGAGTTTCCTTTAACCATCCTCATTATCACAATCGCATGGAATCTTCTCCAGAAGGGGATCAGTTCGGTGTTTTCATTTTCAACGATTGCGTCGATGCCGGTGTGGAATCAGGTCACTGGACCATTGGGTTTCATCGGGTTTGGGATTTTACTATTCGTTCTCTTGCTAGTAACGCCAGCGGAGCTTTCAAAGATACCCTTTGATTCTCCTGAGGCAGAAACAGAGCTCGCTGGAGGTCTTCTTGTGGAATATTCCGGTAGAAACCTGGCAATGTACTATCTTATAGATGGGGTGAAAACCATCGTGATGGCATCTCTTGTTGTGGCCTTGTTCTTCCCTTATAACCTGTCTTCCTTCTTTACACTTGGGTCCTATGAAGCAATCGTCATTGATGTCGTGTTCTATCTGCTTAAGGTACTCTTGGTCGTGCTTGTTTCCGTGACCCTGATTCGTGTCGCCATCGCAAGACTCAAGATTGATCAGATCGTCTATACGTACTGGATTCCTCTTACCCTTGCAAGCCTTGTCGGGTTGATTCTCGTGATGTGGGATGGCGTGATAATGAATTTCTTTACTCCCGCATAACTCTCATAAACCCTGCGTCAAATACGGGAGATGAATCTGCATGGAGACGTCATCTGAAAAGAACGATGCACTGGTAGTCGTTACATTTTTCTTGATACCAACCGTGATGCTTCTAGCAGGATTTTTTCTCTTCCCTTACCCGGCCTCATCAGTTGCACGACAGATTTCTTTTATCCCGTTGTTTCTTGGGTTGTTGTTTCTTGGTTTTGGTTTTTTTTACAGAGGAAAAAACACTGCAAGCTGGTTGAAAATCATTGGATGGGGTTTGTTTTCATTCTTCTGGTCAACCATGCCTAACCTTTTGTATTTCTCAGAGGGTGGTGATGTTTTTAATGCGGGAGTCTGCATCATAGGAGTCTATGTTCTTTTCTATATGTCGTATCATGAATGGCTGTCGATACAGAAGAGCCAGTATGTTTCTTCTTTGAATTGGATCGCTGGTGGCACGTTTCTTGCAGGGATTATTTATTTTACGATTGAAAACGGAATCATCCCTGGTTTACAAGAATGGCTCATTGAGAATGTGGCGGCACAGACTGCAGATATCTTATCTTTCTTTGGGGTCAGTACCACAAGGGAAAAAGCACTGATTCTTTTCAACAACACTCCGATCATGATTATCTTTGCGTGTACTGCGATTCAGTCGATCGTGCTTTTTGTTGGGATGATCGGGGCACTCCCTCGTGTTGGGTTAAAAAGAAAGGCGCTGGGTTTGTTGGTAACGGTGGTTCCGATTTATTTGTTGAATTTGGTTCGGAACGCAAGTGTCGTCTACATGGTGGGAAGCGGTATGGTCTCCTTTGAACTTGCGCATAACGTGATTGGGAAGGCAGGGTCGCTGCTTGCCCTTATCCTTTTGTTGTTCATCACCTTTAAAATCACCCCAGAGCTGTATGATGAGATCATCGGAATCATCGATCTGCCGAAACGAAAAGGACCTGTTGAGCGGTTTCTTGCAAGGGTGTTGAGGAAGAAATCATGATTCATATCGCAAAAGGAGGCTTGTCGTGGATCATTGTATCGTTTGCGTTGTTCTTTGTGGTCCTTGTTCTGGTTTTTTTCATCCTCAGTTCGTTTTTGTTGCTCCTTTGTTTTTTTTGTTTTTTGATTTCTTGTCTGCTGATAGTGTTTTTCCGTGACCCGGAACGAACCATCGGTACTGGAATTGTCGCGGTTGCCGATGGAACGATTCGAGAGGTAGCATCCCTCCCTGACCCTGATATCGGTGACTCCATTAAGGTTTCTACATTCATGAACATCCATAATGTTCATGTGAACCGTATGCCCTTTGATGGCACCATTTTGAAGATAACGCATCATGCAGGAGGTCATCTTCCTGCGTTTACCAAAGAATCCGACGTAAATGAACGTGTTGTCCTACTCATACACACCAGTCTTGGATTGATGAAGGTCGTTCAGATTGCAGGGACTATTGCTCGTCGTATCGTCCCCTATGTCCATGAGGGTGATACAGTGAAAAAGGGTGAGAAACTCGGGTTGATCCGGTTAGGGTCTCGGGTTGATTTATTTCTACCGGCAACTAGAATTAAAACTGTCGCGATTCAGGTTCATCAGAAAATCAAAGCAGGAGAAGATTCCGTTGCAGAACCCCATGGTTAAACTACTATCTGTTGCTGACCTGGTAACGCTTCTGAATGCAGTACTTGGGTTCCTGGCGTTGCTATTGGTCTTTTCAAACCAGTTCCAGCTTGCCGCTTCATTGATTCTTCTTGGCTTGCTTGCCGATGGTCTTGATGGTATCATTGCTCGCCGTATCGGTACAGGTCGGTTGGGTGAATACTTAGAAACCATCGCTGATATGATTTCTTTATCGATTGCGCCTCTGGTGCTTTTGTATAAGTTGTACTATGACACAGTCGTTATGCAATTGTCTGTCCATCTTCTGTTTAGTTCCCTGCTTGTGTTTTCATTGATTTGCAGTATCATCCGTCTCACCTCCTTTCCTCTTTTAAAGGAGAAACAGTTCTTCAGTGGTCTCCCAACCTCTGCAAGTGCCGTGTTTTTAGTAATACTCTCTTACCTCAAACCAGATATCTGGTTGGTCCTACCTGTTATCTTTGCTCTCTCGGTTGCGATGATTTCTTCGGTTCGGTTCCCAAAACCAGATCTGAAAATGGATTTCATCGCTGCTGTCTTTATCATCGTCACCATCGTTCTTGACAGCATGTACTATAACATAGCCCCGCTGCTTCTCCTTGTTGCAGTTTCCTGTTATATTCTCGTTGGCCCCTTTTATCTTCATGTTAAAAAAAAGCGTCATGTTACTGGAACGGGAGATAGTCATAACTAAGGATGTAATTGTCCTTTATACGGATGACGCGTCCCCCATTATTTTGTCTGCTCAAGGTAGCTGATTGTGTTTGAATAAATAACGGCCATGCGGAGGGGTTGTCAGGCGTTTTCCCCAGATCTGTTAGTACCTTGTTTTTATGTGTATGTCCACTGAGGATCAAGGAGACGTTGTTGGACACGCAATAGGAGATGAATGCTCCTCGATTTCGTGCGATACATTCGTTATTGCCACTAGGAAGGTCGTTTGGTACGGCACCAAGTCCGGTGTCATTCACATCGTTCACCGCGGGATGATGCAGGATGATGACCTGGTTCTTCTCAGGAGCTCCCCATTCTGTATCAAGCAGATATATCTGCGTGGTTGAAAGACCACTTCCTTCCGGGGTTAGACTCCAGATTTTCGGTTGAACCTCCCATCTGCTGTATTCATATCCTGAGTCAAGAAACACGAAGTTAACGGCACCAATTGAAAGTGAGTAATCATTCAAAGGATTCAGAAAGTGATGATATGCGGTAAGATTCGTGAAGGGGAAATACAAAAAAAGAAGACTGTTGCTGTAGCGTTCATGATTCCCTGGTACCGTGAAGACTGGTGTTCTGCTGGAGAGCAACGCTTCTTGGAGTTCCAGATAGGAGCTCCGACGATATCTCTGGTTATACCAATCCACTGAATCACCCGAGAGTATCACAAAATCAGGATGGATGTGCTCATCGATATAGGTAAACAGGCGGGTCAGTTCCTTTTTCTTATTGACCGGATTGGAGTATTTACCGATATGAATGTCTGAGAGTTGGACGATTGAATATTCCGTTGGCGCTGAATTTCGTATTCGAACCGCATGAGGCCACCTGTACGTGTCTTTGGCTGTGGTGACCGAGAGATTGTAGAACCCCTCAGGTATGTTTTCGATATCATATGAAACCATCAGTTCATCTTCGATGATATCTGGTCCTGCGTTCACCCAGGTGGACCATGTCATGGATTGATTTTCAAACACATAGGATGCAGGGTTGTGAATATCATATAATCCCATCTGAAGTACCTGAGTAAGTTCTTCAGATTTGTTTCTTTCTTCTGAGATGGTGACAACGAGATGATTTTTAATGTCTTTGTTGATAAGAGCAGGGGATCCTAAGGATGGAACGATGATTCCTTCAACATCAAAACCAACGCTGACGTTGAGGTGTGTGCTTGTGGATGTCGCAGTCGTCACAGAGATTGTGTGATTCCCGACAATGGAAGGATACCAAGGGATTTTCTTGATGTATCTTGGTAATTTCCCAATCGAAATGTTCATCTCACCAATCATGACTGTTCCTGTAATCCATTTCATTTCTCCAGAGACAGACACAAATCCAGCAAATTCATCAGTGACGATGAGTGTTTGGTTCAATATACTCCCCGCGTTCCCCTCAACAGTGATTTTTAAATTGGTGGGTTGACCAAGTGTCGGATAGGGATCAGAACAGGAGACTTCGATGACCTCACCAGGTGTTGCTACAGGGAACCTATTCGGAGAAGATCCTTGACTAAGCGGAATAATAGGAAATGCACCTAGGAGAAGAAGAAACGTCAGGAGGATTGTTTTTGTTTTCATAGTCTCTCGTCTTTATACCAATATAATTATGATTTGTATATTATAAATATTTTGAGGTGGATGGTGCAGATTTTCTTCAGAGAAAAATATATTGTCTTGTAGGAATTTTTTTTACCTTGATTTCACAGTACTTCCGAAGGTAAAAAAACGAGAAAGAATCGCCTTCTATAGGGAGAACCTTCTCTTTTTGAACCCCCTGATTTTTAATCTCTCTCCTGCCTCGTTTTTTGAGAAGGAACGCCTCTCTTTCCTGTTTACTTAGATTAACACCAAAAACCTCAGTCACCTGTTTCAACTCTTGATAGCTGATGATTTTTTTATTCACCTTCTCTAAGAATGCCCGTACTGCTACGTCTTCTTTTCCGTTCAAGAAAAAGATAGGACGACCATAGATCGCAACCCTGCAAATTGTAGGAAAATACTTCCTCAACACCATATACCGTTGCTGAACATATCCCTGTGGAGGAATTACATATCCTTTACTTACTATTTCTTGGAGTAAATCGAGTGTTTTTCCTCTGATTCCTGGCCATCCACAAGGTTTACTCGGAAGATCTCTCGTCACTCTATATACAGTCTCTTTTGATATTTTTAATTCTTTTACTACCTGATATTTCGATTTACCATTGAGAACTTCTTTCCTTATTTTTTGAATTTTATTTCTTAATAGGGGTTTAGCCATCTAAATAGAAGATTTTATTATGAAGTATATAAAGATGTCATAATTTTTCTATTTCGGGTAGTAAAAAGCTACGTTTCCGTTACGGCTATATATAAGGAACGCAATTACATGTAATTGAAGGTTGGAATAGAGGATGGGTAATTCATTATCAATGTACAATAGTTTACATTCTATCGTATTATTAATTAATACGAAAAAACGGTGGAGTAAATGTTTCATGGAGGCTTCTTATGGATGATGAATCTAAAATAAATACTATGTTAGATGAAAAAGGAAAACGTAATATTCTTCAGGCTCCGCCTCACAGTGAATATGAAGAACAACAGATGCTACAAGAGCCTGAGGATAATACAACAAATAAAACCTTCATTAACGTTAAGGATAATATTAAACGAATTAAAGATGATGGAGCTGGAGCATTAGGGACAATTGAAAATACGTATCGTACGGTCTTTGAAAATTATGCAGTAGCAATAACTTTGGTTGATGAACAAGAACGGATTATTTCTTGGAATAAATATACTGAAGAACTTTTAGGCATGAGTGAAAACGATTTATATTTGGTACCGGTCAGCACGTTGTATCCTCCTGAAGAATGGCAGCGAATGCGAAAGGAAAACATCCGACAAAAAGGCATTAAATATCGCATGGAAACCAAGATAATTCGGAAAGATAACAGAATTTTTAATGTCGAGATATCTGTTTGTGTTTTAAAAAGTGAAAAAGGGAAAATCGTTGGCTCTGTTGGTATTATTAAAGATATCACCAAACAGAAGGAAATGGAAAGAGCCTTAGAAAAATCTGAGAAAAAATTTAAACAACTGTATGAGAAAGCTCCGGTACCCTATCATACGTTGTCATCATCAGGTGTTATTACCGATGTGAATGAGATTTGGTGCCAGATTCTTGGATATAGCAAAGAGGAGGTTGTTGGACGGTCTATTTTTGATTTTATCAATGAAGCAGAGCGCGAAATTGCAAAGGCATCATTTGAGAAGAAACTTCAAAGTAAGACAACGTACTCGCAAGCGAATGAACGAGCATATGTCTCTAAAACTGGTGAAAAACGGTTTTTTGTGATCCGTGATTTTTTCTCGTTTGATGAAAATAATAATGTTACTGCGGTGTATACGATAATGGATGATGTCACCGAGTTAAAAAAAGCAGAATATGAGCTACAAAAAAACGAAATAATTCGTGAGAGTGCTCGTCGTTTACAGATAGTTATTGATACTGTAAATGATGGTATTACCTTGAGTGATAAACAGGGGCATTTTGAAATTTTTAATGCAAAGATGGAAAAAATTACCGGTTATTCAAAGCATGAGGCAGATGTTTGTGATGATTTTTTAACCCTGATATATCCTGATCAAAATGAACGGAAGAAAGCACTTGAGAATATTAGTGAAACTCTTAATAAAGGTGAATCTAAAAATTTTGAGACAACAATTCAAACCAAAACAGGAGTAAAAAAGACTTTATGGGTTTCCTCATCGATAACTAACATCGACGGTCAGGATATGTTTCTGAGTGTCTATCACGACATCACTGAGCGGAAGCGGGCAGAGGACGCTCTGCGTGAGAGTGAGAAAAAATTCCGTGATATAGCAGAGCTACTTCCAGAGGTGGTCTTTGAGTGTGATATTCAGGGCAATCTAACATTTGTAAACAAAGCCGCATTCGGGAAATTTGGTTATACGCAAGAGGAGTTCGACAGAGGGGTCGTTGTATATCAATTCTTTGCTCCTGTCGATCGAAAAAAGGTAGACGAGAATATCGGGAAGATAATCCGCGGAATCGAAAAAGGACCTTCCGAATACATCGCATTACGAAAAGACGGCACCGAGTTCCCTGTAACTACGTATTCATCGGTAATTATCCACGATGGCAGGCCTGTCGGTCTCAGGGGGATTCTTGTAGACATCACCGAGCAGAAGGAAGCAGATAGGAAAATCAGGTTTTTAAAAGAATACAATGAAAACATTCTTGAAAGCAATCCGAATCCAATGATAGTTGTAAAAGAAAAGCAGATTGAGTATGTAAACAAATCTTTTATTTCGACTTTTGGAAAAAACAAAAATGATTATCTTTCAAAAAAACTAAATGAAGTAATTCCTGAATTTGAAAAATTCATACAAGAGCGGGAGAAAATACAAGATCTGAAAATTAATGATAAAAGCTTTAGTGTTTTTTC
>CAZLDE010000021.1:0-13979 GCA_964558215.1 uncultured Thermoplasmatales archaeon | reverse complement strand
GAAAAAAAATATACCCAGCGTTATATCTTACCAAACTCTTTTTTACGTTCTTTGGTATCCTTTCCTGTCGCTTCAAAAAGAAAATCGTTCCATTTTTTGATAATCCCATAATCACTACAGATTGTCTTTGGAGGGACGATGTCGATCAAAAGAGAGCTTTTTTCCTTTTTCATACTTATTGCTCCTATCCCTTCTACAGAAAATTGCATCCCTCTTAAGATATCGCCGTCCGCTCCGAAATACTTGGAAACCAGTGCATTCAAATCCGGGTTGTGCCCTCTTTTTATTTTGTATTCTCTCATAATGAACAGTATACAACAAGAACGATTTTAACGTTTTGTCGCCTCAGGCGATTTTTTTTTAAAAAAAATTCAATAACTGTTGATGTGGATAATCTCTTCTAACTTTCGCTTCGGGACATGCATGATTTCCTGTTCATCACGCCAATATTTCACAGAGTCTTTCATGTCCTCAACAAGGGATGTTTCTGCTTTGTACCCAAGAGCGATGACCGAGTCAACGGCTACTGTCAAAGGTATTTTACAGGTATCCTGTATCTTCCTATGTTCGATGTTACATAAGATGCAGCTTCCAAGACCCTGGGCTTCTGCGGCAAGAACAATATTCTCTGTTGCAAATGCAACATCTCGTTCATAGTAGGGATTCTGGGTGTCTTTGACAAGGACGATGATATACGCAACTGGTCGCTCTTCTTCTTTGGGAATCCATTTCGGTTGAATATAGGCTGCCCAGTGGAGTGCTTCGAACACCTGAGCGCAGAGTTGTTTTTCAAGGACTATGCAATATTCAAGAGGCTGGAGGTTTGCAGCAGAGGGTGCAAGCCGTCCGGCGTCGACGCATTTTTTCAGGATCTCAATATTGACTGGTTTCTGACGGAATCGACGTATCGTCCGTCGTGAAATAATAACATCATAGACGTTCATACGATTACCCTCTCCGAATCATCCTCTCATTGTTTTAATCTATCGGAACACTTCCAACACGTCATCTGTCAGAAATTAAACACTCATAATGATAGGTACAAGTAGTATAATATCTAAATTCTGACATAAAATAGAAAGATGCGGCTAGGGGTTGAATGATTCGTCCCTTCCATGGTGAACAGAATGGTTGGTTTCCCAAACCCAAGCACCAGATATCGTAGTGTCCTTTCATTTCCTGCTGGAATGTCTAGAGTACCAGACCGTTCTTTCCCAAGAAGAACAATCCCACCATCAAATGAGAGTACCCAGGGGATACCTGATAGATCCAGGGGACTAAGATTTTCTATCGTCACGGTAACACCGACTCCTCCGCTGAAGGAAACGCGTATGTTCGGTGGATGCAGAATGGTAAATTCAGTTGTTTTTTCCTCCTCAGTGTTTCCTGCGTTGTCAATCGAATAATACAAAAGGACGTGAGGTCCATCTGTGGTGACAAGGATAGGTTCCGTGTCATAACCGGTCCAGGGTCCTTCATCAAGTCTGTACATTGTTGTAGCAACACCGGAGTAATCATCAATGGCAGTCAACGTTATTGCCACATCACTGATATAGACGCTTCCTTCCATGGTCCCTGACAGGGTGCATGTTGTCTCTGGTGGTGTCGTATCATCAGGGTGTCCACCGGTGTTCGTATGGAGGATAAGGCCGTGTTGTCCTACGATAAAACCACTCTGCTGTGTGATGAATAGCACATCATAGAGATCAAAGGTCGTCCCGCTGGTCTGCTGCTCCCAGGTTGCTCCTCCGTCTTCTGTCCGAAGGATCATTCCGTTCTCCCCTACCGCAGTTGCGGTGGTCTCTGAGGGGACATCAAAGGCTCGTAACCGGGTACTTGTTCCACTGTCAAGCTCCACCCATGTCTGACCAGCATCAGTGGTCTGAACAATCGCCCCATGGTCCCCCACGGCATAACCAACACCTTCCCAGGTAAAATCAATGCTGTAAAGTGCTTCATCATAGAAAAGCACTGTTTCCCATGTGTCACCTCCATCGATGGTTCGAACAATCGCCCCGCCTGCAGGGATGTCCACGATCGCGGTCGCAAACCCGACAGATTCATTCATGAAATAGACATCAGTGAGTCTGCCTTCGTAGAAAACATTTTCATGTTCAATATAAAAACTTGTAGATTGCCAAGTGGTCCACCCATCATTCGTCCGTGTGAAGAACGGCTGGAAGATTGCGTTCACACCAACAGCCACACCAATTGAATCCGAAATCATCTGTCCACTGTAATACGTCCCCATCATCCCTGTTTGAACAATCGTCCAGTTCTGTCCCGTGTCTGTCGTAAAAAGGATCGTCCCGCTCGTACCTACTGCTAACACAATAAAATAATCATAATAATAGATATCATAGAGGTTCTCCGTCACCCCTGAGTCCTGTGTAATCCAGCTGTCTCCTCCATCACCAGTACGAAGGATTACTCCTTGGTCTCCTACCACGGAACCTCGGTTCAAACAGATGAAAAAAATACTATTGAGGTTTTGACTCACCCCGCTTTCAACCGGCTCCCAACCATCTCGTTCATAAAGCATTGGTTGAAACCCAGAAACAACTGAGGATGAAAAAGACAGTGATACGACAGAATAACAAATCACATGGAGACTCAGAAGCATGATACAAAAGCAGGCATATTGAGTGTTTCTTTTCTTCATATTTTCCCTTCAATCGTTCTCTATAGAAGATGTTTCATATAAATATTTGGATATCCCCTGATATTGATTTCTTCGATAACCACTATGCTTAATCATCTTTGGTTGCTTTTACCACAATGTACTTTAACACCACTGCTTTTATCATTCACTCAGATGGCAAAGAAAAATAAAACGATGAGAAGCTTTGCACGGACCGCACCGAAATCACAAGAAAAACACCTCATAGACAACGCAAAGAAATTACAGGAAGACCCTTTTCTTCTTCTTCCGACTTGCACAAATGATGCCTCACGATATTTTCAGAAACTTCGAAAGCAACTTACAAAAATCCAACGCTATAGCTCAGATGAAAAGAAACTAGAGAAACTATCCCATAAAAAAGGCTTAGACGGCGCTCTTGCAGGAACCTATCTTCTGGCGATATCAGAAAAAGCACCCTATCTTGCTGCTCTCTCGTATCCATCTGGAGACGTCACCTATGCCCAGCGTGGAAAAGCAGACAAAGAAAAACTCATAGGTGTTCAGCATTTTGATGACCCCGTGTTTCGACTCTGCGGTATCAAAGACATCGTTTTTAAGAAAAAACTCCATGTGTACTCCTGGGACGCTGGGTATGTGTGTACGGGAAAGGAGCCAACCCCGCCCTCAGAGTTTGTTGATTTTATCACAAAGACCCTAGGGATGACCCTGAAGGACAACGTCGTAAGCTGTGCACATATCCCTACGCAGACTGCCAAGAAAAAAGAATATCTTTCTCTGAATTATCTCAGGATTGACTGGAAACCCGCACAGAGAGTGATTGCCTTATGCGAGAATTGTGCAAAATCAACGAAAAACACCATGTTTACCATCTCAAAATACATATTACAACAGAACCTATCTAATGATTTTGACGTACAGGTAATCACCCAGGTCGCAAAGCATGATATCCTCTCAGACTCGCAAAAAACCATGCATCGCCAGGATTACCTAAACGGACGGTTATCTGATTACGAGTTTATCAGAAGGATTGCGAAAAGCCAAGAGGACCATGTGAAGGAGGTCATAGAGAAAATCTATGTGTTAGATGGAGTCTCGTTTGGAGCCGACCAAACCAGTTTTATCGAAGCCTTGCAACCAAACGCCTATCAAAAGGAAGCCCTTGAGTTTTTCTTACAAAAAAACCAAGAGCCGGTAATTGTATCAAAAACAAGCCCCGGGAAGATCCTGGAACGATTCTGGGATCAATACGGCTCTGCGTTTCTTGAATCCCTCTTAGAGGATCCCGATATGGCTGCATCCCTCCTTAAACTCGATGAGACTCCTGACAATATCATCACCCTTGCGTTTGAATACAAGCAACGAAGGATGATATTATCCAGACTTCCTGTGTATCACCGTTTACCTCCACTCGCTTCATTTGCAGATACGGTGGCTCGAACATATATGACGTTTGGGGAAAAAAAAGCGTTAACAGAGATAAAGAATCATCCTGACGACCCAAAGGCAAAATCAATCGCCTACGCCTTTTTACTAGCCCTGGGGAAAGGGACGGATGTGAAATGGAAATACTCAAAAGAAGAGGTTGATTACGGAGAATTCCTCCAAGACCATGCAAAAAAACTCCTTTCCGCTGAGCCAGAAAACTACAGCATCATGCTTCAGGAGCTTCTGACCGCTAGTGGTTCGTCTGAGAAATTACCCTGACCTCAGAGATTCGCTGATTTCTGTTCAATCGTGAAAAACTCTTCATCCATCAAATAACTATCGTTTTTACCCAAACTGAAGTATCGTCCCATCGACATCGTTTTCACTTACTCCTTGTCTGTTACCGATTGAATCATTTCCTTTCCAAAGGGGGTAATGCCGTATAACCGAACATTATTCCCACAGTTCTTCTCTTGAACGATATCCAGATTAAGCAATGATTCATCTTCCTTGTATCTTTCTTCCATCCCGCGAATCGCCCCGATCACATTCGAAGGTGTCGTCCGTACATGATAGGCGATTTCTGCGGTGTAACTATAATTCGGACTTATCTCAGAAAGATATTGCGCTATCTTCTTACGTACATTACTTCGTCTCAACGCCCGCACAGCAAGTGGTCTTCTTACTTCAAGCATTGAATGTAATTTTTCCTCATCCTGCATCCCAATCCACCTTCAGAAAACTGATGGGTGGATCGGTTAATAAATAATTTTCTTATGTAACGTACCTGGTATGGCTCCTTCTACATGTTCATGTACATATCCCTATACAGAATTAAAAGGAATTTAGTATGGTATGTTGCTTTACAAAAGACTTATTTTTTCACCGTAAAGGCACGATTTGAGAGAAGAAATACTGACCAAGAATTATGGTCATTGTAAAGACACACATCGAGACCGGCAGGGTCCTACCAAGGCTATACCTGAATGTCGCTGTATCATCACCTTCGCTTAAACCGTTGGTGAACCATGTTAAGAGGACCACAAGTTCTATGAGGTAGATGCCAATGACCAGAACGAAATACTCAGGTCGTATGTTCTCCAGCATAAATGTCTGAGACATCCTCGGAACACTCAGCGGCAATCCCGTGAGTGCCTCAGACGGACTTGTGAGGGTGAAGGATTGCAAGATATGTGATATTAACACGGTGATAGACAGTGTGATACCTGCGATTAGGGGGGCAAAGATGGTCACCGTCGAACGTAGCGTCGTCGTCAGCTCAGAGAGCATGTCAGTTATTTTCTTTTCAACATCCTGAAGCTGTTTCAGATGATCAGCGATGCGAATGAGTGATATACTCACCGCTCGTTGGCTTTTTTTCGTCCCTTCGACAAACAAACAAAAAATTGCTTTAATGCGATCCGAGTAGACATGAGTTAATGACCCATATTCCTTGCTGAAGAGCGCATCAGAAAGATTCGTATGCATCGCGATAAGGTTATAGCTTGTCTGACGGAATACCTCAGAGATACGTGACCCCTGCATCGTACAAGCAGCATACGAAAAACTTTCTTCAGGGGATTTCTCCTCAGAAAGTCGTTTCCCTAAAATATATAACGCATCGCTAAACTCTTGTTCCATCTGTTTTATCTCATCCCGTATTTTTTTATACGGATGATAGACCTGCAAACAATAAAGCGACATGGTAATAGCCGCAGCTAGGATAAAAAACAAAGTCATGGGAAAAAATGCATTTAACCCATCTGGGTCTACTATAAAATACATCATGTCTAAGGGAATTTCAGAACTGAAAAACAAAGGAAAAACCAGAAAAACAATCCCTGGTGAGGCGATACTGCACCCAACGAGTATCGCGATGATTGCATGTTTTTTTTTATGGACTGACACGAGGTAAGGATGGTGAGCAGGGATTGCAGAGGGATGAAACGCAGCTGGACGGGAAAGAAGTATTTTTCTTGTGTACAGGAAGATAAACAACGGTAAGAGAACATCGTAGAGAAGAAACATCTGCATGGTGGTGATCCGTATCCCAACCAACCCTGCCGCCGGAAGCATCGCTACTAAGGATAAAGGGATCATAATTCCAATCGAATATAAGATGACGGTTGGTTGATGGAGCCGATTTGCAAACTGGTTCATGGTCTCCTTGGTCCCTTCCAAGGAGACATCGAGAGCTCGGTCCAACGTAATGATCCGTGATGCTTCATCCTTCTGCAACAATGAACTACGGATGAGATGCAAAGATCGTTTGAAATACTCACTCCAACGGCCCCAGCGAGATGCAAAATCTGTTAGAGCATCGTTGATCCCGTGATACAAGCGTATCTCCATATCCCAGACAAGTTTTCGCAGGTCACTAGCTAGGGTCGTGGATGACTCTGATGCAGCGAACATCACGCTGTTCTCAAGGTTTGGGACGAGTTTGAGATACATGACAAGATAACTCAGTATCTCGGGGATGTCACCCAGGGAGCGGATCTGGATGTATCGGGCATGGGTCCTTGGGTAGCGTACAATGAGGTTTAACAGCGCGAAAGGGATGAAAAGCATTCCGAGTGTCATCAGAACGATGGTCAGAGTCTCAGCCAGGTTAAAAAACAGGATGTTGACGCAGAGGATGACAATGGTGGGGAGAAAAAAAGCAAGAAAGGAAAGAAACGCGCTGGTGTAGGCGAATAAGAGGATATCGAAGCGTTCCACTCTCAAATCCGAAAACATGAGAAGCTCTTCGTATTCTGCTGGAAAATATCTCTGAAGTTTTCTTTGAACCTGAGAAGAATCCCTAAGTATCCAAAAAAAATATTTTTTGGAAAAACGGGCCCCCCGTTCAAACCAGTTCATCTGCGTTTTCATCATAATCGCCTCGCATACTCAGAGAACCACTGCATCCAAACAGTTCGGACCTCGTCGTAGTCCACGGTTCTGTTCCGTTGTTTGTTCTCTTCAATGCAAAGCCAGAACATATTATTTGCATCCCTGATCGTCGCAGCCTCCAGCAGTTCCTTCCGATGCTTACTTTCAGCGACTATGGTCTTTTTCATATCGGTCCGCAGCTGGATGTTCTCAAGAGCTTTTTCGACGGAGATACCCCATCTCTGTGCAATTGCCTGAATCACCTGCGATTGCCCCATATCAAGAAGGTCTGTGGCATACAACTGGTCTTTTGCTGAATCATACCGCATGATATCCTGGAAGACCCTCTCGGGGTCTGGTGTTGTCCCCCAACCAATTTTGGTTATCTCTGAGAGTTGCACGACCCGTCGTTTCCGCTCTATACCCCCCTCACTACGGATAGGTGCGATGATCACCACGGCGTCTACTGCCTTAAAGGATGTGGAAGGAACCCCGATGTCGTAGACGACCCGCTCATAGACGTCCCTTGTGGTGGACCCATGGATCGTCCCCATGATAAGATTCCCTGCTGCTCCTACACGCATCGCTTCAAACAACACCTTTGCTTCAACACCACGGACCTCACCAAGGAGCAAAACGGATTCCCCTAATCGGAGCGCGGTGTGCAACGCATCTGTCGAGTCTACCTCGGTGGATGAGACATTAGCGGTTATTGATTTGGTTATCAGTGATTGTATTTTGTATCCATGACGTTGGAAATCATCAATGGGGATCTCAGCGGTGTCTTCGATGCTTAAGATCCGGAACCGTTGTGGTATCTCAAAGACACAAGCACTCAACAGAGAGGTTTTTCCTGAACCACGACTTCCTGCAATCAACAATGAGGCTTGTCCATCGATAAGGAAACTAAGGACTCCTGCGGCAGTCGGTGAAATCATCTGATTAGCGATGAAATGAGCAAGAGTCCAAGGTTTCGATCGATGCCGTCGCAAGGCAAATGCTATTCCCCGTGGGGTCAGCGGATTGGAGATCGCTGTGACCCTAGTGCGATACCTCTCAAGATCCATGTCAAGCACAGGGGACGCCTCAGAAAACGCTCGTCCACTCAACGTCCTGAACCGAGATGCAAGTGAATCGATGTCGCTATCAGAGAAATAGATATTCGAGGTGAACTCCTCGCCATCAAGCACCAGATGCAACGGGTTATTCATCACTGGTGCGTTGACATAAATATCTTGGATACGCGGGTCAAGCAGGAGATCTTCAAGGATACCAAACCCTGCGCTGTACCGTGAGAAAAGATCAGCGAGATATTTGATCCGATCCGCATCCAAATCAAGTTTTCTCTCTTGCACATATCGTGCGATGATCTGCGTGCCCAGTCGCTGAAAATAATCTTCAGCCGTCTCAGGATCCATAAAGGAAACATCCTTTGGACGATGTCGTGAGAGATGCATCCGAACATCTTCAAGCAGATAGAGCTCTTCTCGGGGGAGCTCATATTCAGGGGGGACCACAAAGTACAGTTTTTCAGGTCGTGAACCAAGCAGATACAAGGAGACCTGCAATGGATGATCTGCTTTCCGTGTCACTTCATAAGACTCAAGAAAAATTGCATCAGCCGGTGGTTCAAGATGGATGTAGGAGTCTATGAACCCGGGGCGGACATAAGGCTGGATATCGGTCGTATACAACGCTTCACTGTTCAACTCCTTTCCAGTGAACCGTCGGAGAAACTCATCGTTTTTCAGTATCTCCAAAAGCTGTTTTTTGTTTCTTTCCTGACAATCGACACAATCAGGATCTGTTGGTTGATTTTCTGTTACCTGTTCTCTGAGTCGGATAAAAACGTCTATCGGGTCCCGTAGTACATTTTGAAGATAACTTTCTAACTCCTTTTGTCTTTTTTCAAGACAAGACGCACACTTGAGAAGATCCTTTTGAACGAACCGGAGGTGACTAAACGATTGAAAACTTTCAACGAACCGGGTGATATCCTGGATGCAGTGAACAGCCTCTCCTGAGAATACTTTGACAATCGCATGGTTTAACACCAATCGATCAATCCCCTGTTCTTTTTGCAGGATTTGGATGATACGTTGTCTACAGCGCGGGTCGCCGAACGTGGAATTCCCATCCGAACAGACCCGACAATTAATGATAAGCGTTTTACTGTCTGTTTTTCTTTTTATCTCATACGAACATAACGTTTCTTGCATAGTTTTTTTCTCCCAGACCTATCTTCCTATGGTTTGATGTTTTTAGTAAACAATCAAGCGTGGTGGTTGTGTAAAAAACAACATCCTCGCCAGAAAGTTTATAATATTTATCAGAATATATATTTTCGCATTTTACAAAAAAAACAAGTTGGGAGGTAATCTATGAGTCATTATCAGGCAGAGAGACAGACCGTTCTTTCTGAAAAACACTACATTCTTGGGAGAAAAGAGAAGATTGATGGCGGGGTGTTGAATATCGGCAGATATTATGCATTGGATGGGTCCCTTGGGGCACCAGTGTATGTTGACGCGTTACGTCCTCATATGGTGTTCATCTGCGGGAAGCGGGGGTATGGGAAATCCTACTCCATCGGAGTGTTCCTTGAAGAGATCGCAATGCTTGAGGATGCCGTCAAACAAAATCTGTCCCTCATAGTCGTCGATACTTTAGGGATTTTTTGGTCCACGCAATACCCCAGCAAACAAGACCATGAAACGTTACATCGATGGGGGAGAACACCCAAAGGGTTTTCGGTCCGTGTTTTCACCCCGGCATCCGCTGCCGAGGTACATCCAGAGCAAGAGCAAAGGATTGAAAGATTCTCGCTCAGTGTCGCTGAACTATCTCCCTTACACTGGTGTCAACTCTTCGATATCAAAGCAACAGACCCTGCTGGTATCGCTTTGACACGGGCTATTCTTACATTACGTTCATCCCAACAACCGTTTTCGATTGCTGATATTCTTCGCTCTCTTGATCAAGATGTTCGAATGGACGATATGACGAAATCTGCGGTTCAGAATTTTTTGGTCATGGCTGATGCATGGGGTGTGTTTGATGCAGAGGGGCTTCGCATCCCTGATATCGTCCAGCCTGGGATGGTCTCCATTCTTGATTTAAGCGTTCTGCACAGTCCGGTACTTAAAGACATTATCGTCGCATTGCTTAGCCAAAAAATCTTCGAAGAACGCATCAGCTCCCGGAAGGTCTTTGAACAGAAAAAGATGGGGTTGACAAATGCTAAAGAGACCATACCCCTTGTCTGGCTTGCTATCGATGAAGCCCAGGTGTTCATACCTTCTGAGAAAAAAACACTCAGCAAGGAGGTCCTCATCGATGAATGGATGCGTCAGGGCCGTCAACCTGGTCTGTCACTTCTCCTGGCGACCCAACGACCTTGTGCCGTGGAAGCAGAAGTGCTATCTCATTGTGACCTTATCCTTTGTCATCGTCTCACTGCACAAGAAGACATCGATGCGTTAGGAAGGATTCGTCCGACCTATATGCAGGGACAGATCAGTGAATCAATTAAAAAAATCGGCTGTGAAAAAGGGGTTGCGTTGCTCGTCGATGACACCTCAGAGGCGGTTCATGTGATCCAGCTGCGTCCACGGATGAGCTGGCATGGGGGTGCAGAGCCGATGATAGAAATAGGGGATAGGGGGAGGGGTAGCTCTGAGAGGTGTGTGCAATGAGCAGTAGGAGTATTGCTGCAGTGGAGATGCTGCCTGTTCGATTGATGATGAGTATTGCGATGATCGCGGCAATCGTGATATTGATTGTCGTTGCAGCAGGGAATCTGCGGGTGTTCCTCGCTGAGCATGATGTCGAAACAGCCTGTGCGTCTTTGCAGGCGTCTCTGTGTACGATGGTTGCTGATGGCGCGTTTCGGAATGTCGATGACCGCTCCTCACCCGAAGGGACAAAACGGATCCATACCTTCAACCTCCCAGACTCACTCGTGTACCTTTCGTTTGGTGGAGACCCAGATCCTGCGGATAATGGGTCACGTGTCTCGACGCTTCTAGAGGACGGCGCTGTGATCGTCTACAGAGTCGCAGGGGGGAGTAAAAAAATTCTGTGGCTACCGATTGAGACATATAAATTCAGACAAGGCCGATATGTGAATGATCACTGGGTCATTGACGGACAGGGGAGTAGCGTCATTATCACGACGGGTGGCACCATCACCCTTGTGTTTGAATGTGTACAGAAACAGCATCAGAAATACCTACTCATTCATTGGAGTGGTGAACAGAATTCCCTGTAGAGTGCAAAGAGACTATGCTCTTTTTCCCATCCTTTTTTTTTTTTTATGGTTCGGGTGCGATCGGGGAGAGTGGTTTGCGTTTCTGAATCAGCCGGCAGATACGGCAGGTCTCGATGACGACGTCGGAACCATCGCTTCTCATGAGCCGTTCAGCAGAGATGGTGATTTCCTTGATGATGGTTTGATCAAAGGAGTCGTTTTTCCCTCGTTTCTTTGAGATGTACTGGCAGATGGCTGCAGGGGTTAAACCGAGTTTTTCTGCTGCTTCTCGCTGGCTGAGCCCGAACTGTTTTATCATGGTTTCTGCGAGTTCTTTTCGTATCGCTGGGATCCCGTTCCAGATCATGTATTCGCAGGGTGTGCGCTGCATAGGTATTGATATATATTCAGAGTATATATAATTAACGATTGTTAACATGTGTGGTGTGTCCCCCCAGCCAACAACAACCAGGTGAAAACTGCTTTATACACGATGGCATTTCACCATATGGTGGTAGTGTGGCAGACCTTTCGACAATAATCAGCAGCCTGCATCTCAAAAACCCAACAATACTTGCTTCAGGTATCATGGATGAGGACGCAGGCAGCATGCAACGCATGATAGATGCAGGCGCAGGGGCCATCGTCACAAAATCTATCGGCACACAACCCAGAGAAGGATACCCCAACCCCACCCTCGTCGAACTAGAGCATGGGCTGCTCAACGCCATGGGTCTTCCCAACCCCGGCATCGAGCTTTACAAAGAGGAACTAGGGCGATTACAGAAATCCCCCGTCCCTATCATCGGAAGCATCTACGCAGCCACACCAGAAGAGTTCCTCAGTCTTGCATCAACAATGCAGACGTATGGTGCAGCAGCCGTGGAGCTAAACGTCAGCTGCCCTCATGCCAAGCACTATGGCCTTGAGGTCGGCAGCGATCCAATACTTGTCCAAGAAATCGTCACGACCCTCAAAGAGCATCTCACAATTCCGGTCTGCGTGAAACTCTCACCAAACATCACCAACCTCGTAGAAATCGCCAAGGCCGTGGAAACAGCAAAGGCTGATGCGATCGTCGCCATTAACACCGTCAAAGCCATGAAAATCGACCTGGAGACCCACCGACCGATCCTTGCAAACAAGACCGGTGGATATTCCGGGAAAGCCATCAAACCAATCGGCATCCGCTGTGTCTATGACATCGCCCAGCACGTACACATCCCCATCATCGGGGTCGGGGGCATCACCACCGGAGAAGACGCAGTCGAATATTTCCTAGCCGGAGCAACTGCGGTACAGATCGGTTCTGCGGTCTACTACCGAGGACCCGAAATCTTCCGACTGATCTGTCAAGAGATCGAGGAATGGATGAAAAAACACAATTATACAACAATAACGGAACTGATAGGAGCCTCGCTTCCATGAACATCCCAACCATGACCCCGATACTGAAAAAAACCACGGAGACCACAGACATCACCACGATAACGTTTCAGTATCCAGGACCGATGAACCCTGGTCAGTTCTTCATGATCTGGGTACCCGGGGTTGATGAGATCCCCATGAGCGTCTCATCGATTTCCCCTACGCAGAAAGCGATCACGTTTCGAGACATCGGAGAAGCGACCCATGCGCTCTCACAATTGAACACAGGGGATCTGATCGGTGTACGCGGACCCTATGGCAACGGATTTTCCATCACGGGGAAACATCCATTGTTTGTCGGTGGTGGGACCGGTATTGCGATGCTTGCACCGGCAGTCGAACAAGCATACAAAAAAACCATCACCTCAACCGTCATCCTTGGCGCCCAATCAAAAAATCAGCTGTTCTTTGAAGACTGTTTCAAAAAATACGGTGCCACCGTGCTTCTTTGCACCGATGATGGGTCTGCCGGGTTCAAAGGCTTTGCCTCTGAACTAGCAAAAGAGATACTAAAAAAGCAACGCATCGATGCGGTGTACACCTGTGGACCCGAACAGATGATGAAGGCGATTCTTTCCTCTTGCACAACCATCCCTTTTCAAGCGTCATTGGAACGATACATGAAATGTGCTGTTGGGCTCTGTGGACAATGCTGCATTGGCAACGGGCTGCGTGTCTGCGCTGATGGCCCTATCTTCGATGGTGCCACTCTTAAAAAGATACCAGACTTCGGCGTCTACCATCGGGATGCAGCCGGAAGAAAAATCTTTTTTTCACAACACTAACCATTTCTTCTTAAAGATGCGAAAGCCGAAGAGAAATTACGACCACCCAGGTATTGAAGAAAAAATACCATATCACCATTTGTTCCGATGAATCCGTTCGTTGTGGTATCTCTCCTCAGATGGTTTACTTTCCGCTGGATACCCAAGGGAAATTAAGGAAAACGGGATGATATGCGCAGGTAACTGCAGCAGCTTTCGCATACCCAGGACCCGGCCTTCACGAGGATACAACCCAAGCCAGCAGCAGCCAAGGCCAAGACTATGGCCCGCAAGCAAGATGTTCTCTGTTGCCGCGGCACAATCAATCATCCAATACCCCTTAAATTTTTCAAGATGCAGATCACCACAGACAAGGATTGCTTTATCCGCCTCAGTCAGCATCCTTGCACTGGGATGGAACGTGTGGATGACGTTCAGGATCCTCCGATCATCAAGAACGACAAAATGCCATGGTTGCTGATTACCTGCGGAGGGAGCACAAAACCCAGCATGTAGCAGTTTCTCAATGACTTCTTCAGGGATTGACTGTTTTTTGTATTTGCGTATACTTCGTCTTGTAAGAATCGTCTCATAC
>CAZLDE010000020.1:0-14363 GCA_964558215.1 uncultured Thermoplasmatales archaeon | reverse complement strand
ATCTTCGATGTCAAAGGGTCTGCGGATGACAAGGATGAGCCATGCGACGACGCCAGTGATTGGTTTTTGAAGCGCCCACCCGAGGGCTACGGAGAGTAATCCTGCGACAAAACTTAGTTGGGTGAGATCTCCATGGAAAAGAGAAATAAGGATAACGATGAGGAAGAAAACAAAGAGGAATTTCAGTAATCCGAGAAATACCCGTACATTGGATATCTGTTTTTTTGTTTTTACTTTTTTCAGGAGGCGGTGTTGGATGATTTTTAGGAGTATTAAAAAAATGATTATGGAGAGTAACATGATGACGGTTATCTGGATGATATCGGAGCGTGATTGTATATATACAATGAAATCATCTAAGAATGTTATAGGTATCAGCCACCTTCATTGTCCATTGTTTTCAAGCACCAACTGGTGCATGTACTGTTTCGTATTTACTGATTTCTTATATATGTATCTTCTTTTTTTTAAGGGGTGTTGATTTGAGGGTTGAAAAGATATGTTTAGAGACCGTTACCTATACTTTTTTTTATATGGAATTGAGTGTGATTTATTTTCTGAGCAGTAATTATTTAAACCCGGTGCTGATTTTCTTCTCCAAGAGCGATTTGAAAGAGTTCCGCTGTAGACACGAATGAAATGATATGGATTGTTATTAGTATTATCGTCATCATTTGCCTTGTATGCATTTCTGCATTTTTTTCAGGTGCGGAGATGGCGTTTGTCTCTATTAATCGTGCGGTGGTGAAAGATAAGGTTCAGGATGGGGATAAACGTGCATTAGTCTTAGATAGGCTTTTGCAGAAACCTGATATGGTTATTAGCGCTATTGTGATAGGCAATAACCTTGTCAATATTTTTGCTTCTATTCTTGCTGGCACGGTTGCTACCGTGGTGTTTGGGAATGTTGGTATTGGGATTGCTACCGTGTTGATGATGTTTGTCGTTATCATCTTTGGGGAGAGTACCCCTAAGAGTTTTGGATTCCATAATATAGGTTTCTTGTTGCGTGCCGTAAGGCTCCTTGCGTTCATCACCTGGTTGTTTCATCCGTTTGTGGTTTTGGTCGCAAAGATTTCAGATGGGTTGATCGTGATAGCTGGGGGAAGGAAGCATGGGCGGTCCAGGGTCACGGAAAAAGAGATTATGGCGATGATGAGACTAGGTGAGGCGGAAGGAACCATTGAGCGTGATGAACGGGAGATGGTCAAAGGGGTTTTCAAGTTCGATGAGACGAGGGTTTCTGAGATTTATACCGTCAAAGAGAAGGTTGTTTTTATTCATGAGGATGCCTCTCTTTCTGATTTGATACAAACCTCGACTTCCACTGGTTTTTCTCGGTTTCCTGTGTTTCGAGCTGATTTTGATGATATCGTCGGCATGGTGCATGTGAAGGATACCTTGAAAATACATGATAAATCAGTCCCCGTGAAATCGATTATACGTCCGATGCTGAAGATTGATTCGAATATGAAGGCAGATGATGTGTTGCGTGTGATGAAATTGAAAAAAACTCATCTGGCGTTGTTGCAGACCCCTGAGGGGAAGACCAAAGGGCTGGTCTCTATGGAGGATGTCATTGAGGAGATCTTCGGGGAGATCGCTGATGAGCATGACCTTGAGCATTATTCCTATGATAGTGTCTGAATAGCATTGTTTTTTTTCATCTAATCATAAAAAAAAAGAAAAAAAATCTTTTCTTGAATGTCCTGTTTCTTTCGTAATCAATAAATAGATAAATACAGATGTAAACCATTGGTTCGTATGGCTGTAATTGAGATA
Source organism: uncultured Thermoplasmatales archaeon (assembly GCA_964558215.1). Classification (GTDB taxonomy): domain Archaea; phylum Thermoplasmatota; class E2; order DHVEG-1; family DHVEG-1; genus SM1-50. Next base: position 12,581 of record CAZLDE010000020.1, on the reverse strand, counting down.
CGGAAGTTCAAGGAGATGGATTTGAAGGGTGCGACTATCATCGAGGGGTTCCCCAGTGTTGGTCTTGTGAGCACTATTGTAGCAACCTATCTTATTGATTATCTGAAGCTTGATCAGATCTGTGCGGTTGACTCAGAGGCGTTTCCTCCAACGTCAATGGTGTATGCGATGAAACCGAAGTTCCCTGCAAGGATTTATGCCTGTAGTGAACGAAAAATAGGGGTGTTTCTTGCTGAGTTCACGCCAGCTCCCCTGCTTCATCGGCCTCTTGCTAAAAAACTGTTGGAATGGTGCAAACAGCAGCAGTGTACTCGGATTATCTCACCTGAAGGGCTGCCGTCGGAGAAGCTCTATCTTCAGGGGAAGGATGGTACGAAAACGACGCAGGTGTATGGTGTTGGGAGTACAGAAAACGCCCGCAAAGACCTTCAGAACGCTGGTATTGAACAACTGAAGATGGGGATGATTTTTGGTGTTGGTGGCGTGCTGTTAAATGAGGGACGATGGGATAACTTTGATGTGATAACTCTGCTGGCTGAGGCGTGTGCTGATATCCCTGATTCGCTTGCCGCTGCAAAGATTCTTGAGGCAATTGATGGTCTGATGCCTCATTTGAACATTGAGACAAAGCCGTTATATCAGCAATCAAAGAAAGTGGAAGATCAGGTGAAGTCATTGCGGAAACAGGCAGAGGTGTCCCAAACAGATTCTTTTAAGGCGATGTACCATTAAGGTTCCTCTGATAGTGGTAATATGTCAGAGTATTACAAAAATGTTATTAACATCGGAATACATTCAATCTGGCAAGAGGAGTAGTATCCATACGGTTAGAGATAATGACACTGATCTTGTTTCGTCTCTACAATAGGAGGAGATTCATACGTATTTATCTGATTTAAGGAAAAAAGAGGTTATTAGTGCTGATGGTCATATCATTGGTTCGGTTCAAAGTGCGATTATCACAAAGGAACGAACCATCATAGGTTTAACGGTAAAAATAAAGAAAAAGATGGTCAAGACATTGGAGAAGAGCAAACCGTTCCTCAAACCACTTTTGTTAGATGCGGGTATCGAGCATATCAAAGGGGTGAAGGATAAGGTTGTCCTGCAATACCCTCTGAAGGAGTTAGGCGCGTATTTACTGTCCCATAACAAGAAGTTTGATGCTGAACGGCTCCTTGGGTTAGAGGTGTTGGGATCTGAGGGTAAGGTGGTCGGATCTGTTGAGGATATGGAAATCGATACGAATATCTGGACGGTTCCTTCATTGTTAATTAAGGTAAAAAAAGATGCGTTGGATTCTATCAAAAAAGACAAATGTCTGCTTTGTGGGTCTCAGCTTCATATATCCATGGATCATGTCATTGATATCGGGGATTATATCATGCTTGAAATAACTGTGGAGAATATCGGTCAGATCCTGCAGAATATTACCCTGCGATAAGGAAAGGGTTTTGTTCTGCCTTTGTTGGTCTGAGTCAGAAGAAGAAATTTGGGAGTGTTTGTTTTTAACATGATACCAGTTTTGTCTTACATATGCTATGAACGAGTGTATTTCGCTCTTAGGCTTTGATTGGTATTCTTACTGTTATACTCAACAAGATTATTAAAGAATTACTCTTTACAGTTTTTTTATGAGTGAGCTGAAGAAACTCTTGACCTTTGATCGCTTTAAACAGGTAATCATCTTTGTTCTTATGGTGATGCTTGGGATTGTGGTTCTTCTCACCACTATTTTTGTCGCCTGGAATCTGGTGAATCTGTTTGTAAATAATTTCAGTCAAGCTGATTTTCAGAGAATTATCATTGATCTCTTCGGGTTGTTTTTCCTGGTGCTGGTGGGTGTTGAACTGCTTGAGACTCTAAAAATGTATACGAAAGAGCATGTGGTTCATGTTGAAGTAGTGCTGCTCGTTGCCTTGATTGTTGCTTCTCGGAAGATCATTCTCATCGATTATACGACGACCCCTAGTGAGGTTTTTTTTGGAATAGCAGCGATTATCGTCGCAATAGGGGTGTCTTATTTCCTTATTAAAAAAAGCCTGACCTATCATCATGAGCATATGGAATGATATGGGAAAAAACCATGTTCGAAATGAAGGATTGATTCTATGGAGTTTTTTGGTTATTCGATAAGTACTCTTCTCGCATCACAGCTTGTATATTATTTGATCATTTTCTTTGTAGGTGTTTTTCTGCTGCATAGTGCAACTGTTATTTTGAGTTTTGAAAAACGTGGTTTTGGAAAAGCAAGTATCGTTCTAATCGTTGGGAGTATCATTGCTGTACTCTTGGGGTTTATCCCAATCATAGGCGGGTTTCTTGGTTTGATCGGGTTTTGGTTCATCATTAAAAATGTGTATCATGTCGGGTGGTTGAAATCGATTCTAGCATGGTTGATGAGCATCATTGTTGCGTTCCTCATCGCCTTGATTCTTCTCTTCTTATTAGGTCTTTCTGTGTTTTTATTCATGTGATGATACCATGGTGCTATTACCGAAATCCTAACGAGAAAACCATTGTTTTTAAGTCATAGATGAATCGTCTGGGATATGTATTGGAAAAAGTCGATTGTTGTTTTCTTCGCTTTGGGGGTTAGCTGGGCAATGTATTGCTTACAAGGGGGCCTACGAATATTTTGACTCCCGCTTAAGCTGTTGGAAGCGCTGTTTTAGAAGACAGAAACCGTCTGGTTCTGACAAACCGCTATTTTTCTGTATCGTTCTTCAGATGTCTATTGAGGAAATACAGTGGTGGAATCGACAGGAGGATTCCGAAGATGAGGAGTGGGAGCAAAAAATCTGTTTTCAGATAGATGTCTAGAAGAAGCCAGACGCTTCTGAAGATAAAAATCGATGAGACGATAAGAGTAAGTTCTGCGAGAATATGATATTGTTCCTTCATTTGTCCTCCTCTCTGAATGCCCTATACGGTCTATAAATATTTTTGTTCTGATGATCAATACCACTTGGTTCTCCTCTGTGTTAGAATTTTCTATTAAAGAGATAAAACAGTGCTCCTAACAATGCAAGATGTGTTATGAAGCCTACTGCGAGGAAACCGAGGTTCTGACTGCCGGTCGTCAGTAGTGTATCCAGCGCCATGAACGTCCAGAAGTTTGGGATGATGCCAAGGATGTATTTCCAGTCTTCAGCGATGAAGAGGCCAAATAATGGGAGGAAAAAGACGCTTCCAAGCATCTTGAAAATCGCAAACGCCTGGATCTTATTGTTGGCGAGATTGTTGACGATTAGGGCAAGGATTGGGGCGAAGATGGAGAAGAGCACGGCGATCGGGAAGTAATCAACAAGGGAGATGTCGATTAATCCAGATAATACCGGGAAGGTGAAGACAAAAACAAAGCAGAGGCTTATGATCAAGGCCATGCGATAGATAAGATAGGTGAACCGGGAGACTGGCATGACTCGAAGCACCGTGAGAAGGTTTTCATCTCGTTCATCCATGATGAGGAACGCGATGATAAACCCGAAGATCATCGGAAACAAGATAGAAAACATCATGAAAAGAATTGGGTAATACCCTGCGAGGTCATAGACGTTTTCTGATATCCAGGGGAGAATGAGTCGACAGATGATGATTAAAACCACGGGGAAGAGGAAGGCAGAGTACAGCAACATCCTATCTCTGATGATGTTACGCATGTCGGTAGCCATTAACCGTATAAATGAGACCATAGGTTAGGTCCCTCCTTGGACGATGTGGGTGTAGAATGCTTTTTTTGCAAGATAGTAGCAGGCAAGGATCCAGACGAGGAGGTAGGGTATCGCATAGATGGTATCAGTCAAGGGGATTTCTGTGAAGGTTCCTTTCAGCAAAAGAAATGAGGCTTGGGTCGGCCAGAGATAGAAGAGTGTGTTTTCATAGATCTTGCTGATATGGAGTAACGGGGGAAGGAAAAGCACGATGAAGGACAGCATGATCATCAACAGATACTCATTAAGACTGTTACACCGGGAGACAAAGATAAATCCGATGAGAACAAGCAGGATGGAGGTCAGTGTCAACCCCGTCAGATAAAAAGCGATATTGAAGTCGATTCCCTGGGTGAGCAGGAGAAAAACAGTACCCGTAGCAAGAGAAAGGATTGTCAGTGAAATAATCTTTGAGAGGAAATAGGTGTTGATTTTGATGGGGGTGGTGATGAGCGCCTGGAGGGTGTTTTCTGTTTTTTCAAAAAGGACTAAGGCGCCGACAAACATGATTCCGATGAGCATCGGGTCAAAAAAAAGAAACGTGGTCCGCAACTCGATAGAGTTCATCATGGGAACGGCTTGGAGCATGAGATAATACAGAATCACGCTTCCAAAGGCGATATAGATGATCCGGTATCGTGACTGCAGGATGAATTCCCATTTCAGCATACTTTTAAGCTGGTTCATTTCAGCTGCCGTCCTGTGACTTTTATGAACACGTCATCAAGGCTTGCTTCCTGGGAATGAATCGTTTGAACATTGTCTGTGTTGAGGAGTTGAATGAACCTCTTGTTTGAGCCTAGATTTGTTAGAACGAATTCCTCGCGGCTGATTCCCCCGTTGTCAAGATATTCTACCTGCACGATTTTCTTCCCATGTTTCAGTTTAAGGTCTTTTGGGTTTTCAACAAGAGTTAATCGTCCGTCAACCATGAATCCGACTCTGTCACAGAGTTCGTCTGCATCGGTCATGTTATGGGTGGTAAGAAAGATGGTCGTTCCTTGTTTCTTTTTTTCAGAGATGAGGTTTTTTATCTGTCTGGCACTGACTGGGTCAAGACCCGTGGTTGGTTCGTCAAGAAAGAGCATCTCAGGGTTGTTGAGTAATGCCCGTGCAAAGTTAAGTTTTGTTTTCATACCTTTTGAAAACGATCCGACGCGTTGTTTAGCTTCCTTATCAAGGTCAACCATCGAAAGGAGGTCAAGAGGATCCATCGTTTTATTCCGATAAAATGAGGAGAACAACTGGAGGTTTTCAAGTGCTGTGAGCTTCTGGTAATGGTTTGGGAATTCGAAGCAAACACCGATGTGTTCGTATAAGTCGTTTTTCCAGTGTTTGAGGTTTTTCCCTAATAGATCGACGGTTCCATCATATCCCTTTAGAAGACCGATGATTACTTTTTGGGTGGTGCTTTTTCCTGCCCCGTTTGGTCCAAGGAACCCGAAGATCTCACCTTTCTTAATATGGAACGAGACTGAGTCGATTGCTTTTTTTTCTGATTTTGGGTAGATGAATGTGAGGTTTTGTATGGTGAGGGCATGGTAGCTATCTGGTGTTGGTCGTGTCGTTTCTTCAGGTACTTGAAAAAACCCTTGTGTTTTGCAGGACGGACAGGTAACCTGGATTTTTTCACCAGGTTTTCCTTTGATGGCGAAATGGTATCTGCATTGGGGGCATGCGATTGTTGTGACGTTCATCTCTTTTTCACATCCCTTCCGTTTCTTGTTTCAGTATTCGTTAGGCACCTATAATTTTTTGTGTCATACATGTATGATATTTTATAAACTGTAACGAGATGTTTCGTATATGAGAAAACTCATTGTTGAAGTAGAACTTAACCTACAGATCCGGCAGGCGTTTTCATTCTTCCTGGAGAAACTGGAGTCACTCGAATTGCTTGAATTAATTAAAGTGGATTTTAAGCAAGGAGCCAAGTTAGCTATAGCTGCGGTAACAGTAAAGGATGGTTTTACGGTTCAGAATATCTGGGCGTCTGAGTTTATTGAAATGCTTACGGTGTTGTCGCAGGAGAAAAACAAGTATGTTTGTTTGATTAAGACAAAGGCGATGATGAAAGTCTCCGCAATGCTTGGTTTGGATCATTCGAAGCTTGAGAAAGAGTATTCCTATGACCTTCTCTGGGATACACCGACTATATTTACGCAGGATAAACTCATTATGAGTGTGATTAGTACAGAAGAAAACCTGAGGCGTTTTCTCCATTCGATCACATTTGCTGGGCGTATCACCAAGGTAAGCTACACCAAGGCGATGTATACTGATGATTCATTTCTTTCCTGCCTTACCGAGAAACAACGCCAAGTACTTATCGCTGCGAATAAACATGGGTATTACAAGTATCCTCGTAAGATAACAAGTGAGCAACTAGCAAAGAAGGTTGGTTTAAGCAAACCAACCGTGGTGCAGCATCTGCGGAAAGCGGAGGTGCGATTAATTTCTCATCTGTTGGCTGGATATTAGTAAATGCCGTTTTACTTCCTTTTTAAAAAAAATAAGAAGGATGGTTTTTATTGATTTTTTTTTAAATTAGGATGGGATCGGGTGAACCGTGATTTGCTCAAGGAACCGAATTTCCCCTCTGACGCCAAAGAAGAAGCCATAGGCTCCAACTTCCACGGCAAGGGTGATGTTTTCACCATTGGTTCTCAGAGGCTCAAATGATTCATCTGACACTGCGGTGAAGTTGATATATATCCATTCTTCTGTTGTGCAGGGTTGTTTTTCTGATTGTTGGAGGAAGATATAGCTGTCATTGTACATTAATGCGAAATAGACCTGTGTGGACCGGGGAAGTAGCACACGATATAACAGTTGATGTTTACAGTTCACTGTGAAATTTATTTTTGGTATTGTGCCGTTTATCTCAGGGAAATAGTAATCAGTCGTTGAACTTTGGTTTATCGTAACAATCGGATCAAGATCTTTAAAGGAAAACTGATGTAAAAACGAGTCCCATGATAAGCTGATGTCTGCGACGATGTTTTCATTGGAGGCTAGGTTTTGTTGCATGTATTCTTCTTTTTTTTGTAAAGTAGCTTGAGCGGTGATACTCATGATCAGGAGTAAGACTGCTATTACTGCAGACGGGAGTTTTTTTATGAGTTTTTTCATTTTCATTCACCAAATTAATATTATTAATTACTTATTATTTTATAAATATTATGTGTATTTTACTGCTTGATTGATTCTTATGATATTGGCCATTTTGTTCCTATTGTTCTAATTACAAGGCTTTCCTATCTCTCTGTTTGAACAGAAACAATATGGGATGATTGATTTCTATTATCTGTTTTAAATTCATATCTTTCTGAAGATACCCGGCAGACCAAAGAGATACTTCACCCTGGTGAACTCGCTAAACCCGTATCCATTGAGTTCCACGGTATGGCCATCCCAGGAGAACGTCCCGGTCGCATAACAGGGTCCTTCAAACATCCCTGTTCGTGCGAGCTTCCATACTTTCACATTCGTGTTATGCGCCACGATGTCGAGTTTGAGAACCATGCCTGCGCGTTCCGCTTCCACATGCATGACCTTGGGATAATGCATAAACGGCAGACCTTTCGGTGTTGCGGTTTCAACGTAGGTGACGTCAAAATGATCAAACTCTGTTATGTTCCTATTATTTGGTGAGACTATGATTGAGGAGAACGACAACTTCGTCGGAGTCCGAAGATAGAACTTGGAGACATACATCTCCCATCCGTTGTCAAAATGAAGATTCGACCAATCCCAACCATTGGAGACCCAACGAGGGACGACTGATTGCCAGACATGGTCGTGATACCCTATTCCTCCGACATGATACTGTTTTCCATCCCATGTCATATTGCCGATGACTTTGCAGCGTGGGATGTAATAGTCACCCCCGGTAACAAAACTTGCTATCGGCAGATTCGCGCTTCGTCCTTCAACCCATACTGGGAGGAAATCTGCGATAAACTCAAGGTCCACAACAAATCCTTTTTCATCATTGACCGCATGGATCTGCCAGGTGGGAAATACTCCGTTTACCCAGCTGTTTTGGAATGTGACGTCTACTCCGGGGCTTGTTGACTTTAATGTACCTCGTCGTTGATTCAGCGTGCTGAATTCATAGCTTTTCCCGGTATCATCGAATAATAAGATGAAGAGGTTGTCCGGTCGTAAGAATCGGATATCGAAGAATTTCATCTGGTTGAATGTCACAACCAGGGAATATCCTTGAAGATCGCTGTCTGGATCATTGAAAAAGACATTGAAATACCACCATTCTCTTCTGCTGCCTCTATGGAATCCTTCATCCTCAGCAAGCAGAATATGTCTCCCTGAATCGATAAGCCGGTTCGTCCCTGGGGGAGTTGGCTCAGGTTCCTCCTCTGTTATCGAAAGGTCCTCTTGTATGATGGGAACTGTTACGTCTTCCCTTTGTGCATCCCTGTTCTGAGTAAGTATATATCCAAGAGAAGAGACAAGCAGGAGAACACATAAGCTTAAGGCTAGTATTTTTTTACGGTCTGATTTCCGTTTTATCCTACGTCCTGTTGATCCATCCATCTGCTCGTATTGTTTATACCGTTTCCAGTAATAGCTACGACCGAAATACCGCCATGTCAAGGCGACACCGATAAGGAAGATTGGTAGGCAGACCACAACGGGTATGTACGTCATCAGAACAATAATTCCTCCTGCTTCATCAAGATGCAGATTCATTGAATCAGCGGTGGTATTATAGGTTAAAATAGCAGCCTCACCAATAGGGTCATTTACTTTGAGATAATTGGTAATGACTCGTGAACGCATCGCCGACGGGTAGTACAGCTGTAAAAATTGTGAAAGATACGCTGAGAGAACCAACCGTCGGTAGACATGAACGACGTACCCGGATGTCGGATTAACGGTAAGCTGCAATGTCTCATCACAGAAATATGGTTTCCCATGCCATTGAATCGGCTTGCTGTAGATATCAGATCGCCACACAGCGACTTCGACACCATCGATGTACCCGTTTTTTATACGTTGCATGTCCCTGACAAGGACAACGTTTTCTTTGCCGTGTTGTTCACCGTTTGATTCGACCCAGCCTACCGTGACATTATTGCCATGCTTCACCGCGGAGGGGATACCCATGCTACCAGCGTTGACGTTAAGGTATTTGAGGCTCAGGGTATGAGAATCGACCCAGTACCATTCACTGACCAGCTCTGTGTTGTTAATGACACTCAGGACAGCACCGGTGTCATCATAGATTACATCATGGATTAATGCCCTGTCCCCGGCTTTGTCAAACTCTGAGACATGGATGATTTCTTTACCAATAAAGTCCTCTTCGATAGGGGAGCGTTGGGGGAGGAGCCATCGTATCACAAATGGGACCCGTCTATCGTCCTTTGCCTGGAGAAAAATACCATTCCGTTCCCAATAGTGGATTGTTCCTTGATCCTCCCAGATATAATCCTGAGGGAGTCGGGTCTCATGAATAACGTCATTGGGGATGAGATAAAAATAAGAAACGGTCCCTAAAATCAGTAAAAACACCCCTATTGCCAGTCCTAGATCCTCATACCGTTTCATTTTAATGAAGAGAAACGCTAGAACACTTGGAATAAGTAACGATATACCTATGATAGCAAGGATCGTATTCCAAGGTAAAGTGCTCCAGGGGGACATAATAGTATCTTATATTCTTTATAATACTGCGATTATTAAAACCTTATTGTACAACTCTTATCACATCCTCGGGGGGAGCACTCAACCGTTTAGTTCTTGAAAAATAAGGGAAAATCCTAGAGTTTCTGACTCATCAAGTCGTATTAAAATACTTATAGAAGAAATAACATGTAGTCCCAGAGGATACCGAATGCCTGAAGAAATAATCCCTGACGATATACGAAAAGAATACGAAAAAACAATGCAACGAGCAATCACAAAAAAGATAGGATCCATGACCATTATCATAACAGATGATACCTATGATAAAGCCTTAACCTCCTTTAATTTCGGTGTCGCAGGAGTAGAGATGGGCATGAAGGTTGAGCTTTTTTTCACAGCCCGGGGCATCAATATCCTTAAAAAGGCATACAAACCACGACGTGCCCGATGGGGAGAAGCACCAATCGCTTGGAAGGAATCCTCCATAAAACGCAACGGCGGAGTAGTCCTTGCCGAGCTCATGTACCAAGCCCGGGACATGGGGGTTCATTTCTATGCATGTTACACAACAATGATCTCCTCTGGATTAAAAGAAGCAATGCTCCTAGATAACGTAAAAGTCATCCGGATGGCTGAATTCCTAGGACTCGCGCTAGAATCAGATATTCAACTTGTCATCAGCTGAGGGACGAATCATGGATTTAGAACAGATACTCAAAGAAAGAGCAATGATTTTTGACAGAGCATTGACCGGGAATCTCTCCCCAAGGGAACCAGAGATATTCTATGATGCCCTCCGCTGGATACCACTCTCAGGAGGGAAACGGCTTCGTCCCATCATCGCCATGCTTGCTTGCGAGGCAGTCGGTGGTGTGCCAGAGACCACCATCCCATTTGGCGTCTCCTTGGAATATATGCATAACTCAACCCTTGTCCATGATGATATCATCGATAAGGACAAATGGCGCAGAGGGCTACAGACAACCCATGAAAAATTTGGTATACCATTTGCGATTCTCGCTGGAGATGCACTGATCGGTGAGACCTACCGTATGCTCTCCTACATGGCGCCTCCAGAGCTTAATTCAGTAACCTATAAAGAACTCATCCGATCAATCGCAGAGGCGGCAAAAGAGTTCTATGAAGGGGAAGCCCTGGATATCGAATTTGCAGTCCGATTAGACGTCACCATTCCACAATATATGAGGATGATTGAGAAAAAAACAGCCCAGCTCTACTATCTCGCAGGAAAAGGCGGAGCATTGATCGGCAAAGGCACTACTAAACAAGTCGAGAACCTTGCTCGATATGGTACACTCTTTGGTCTGATGTTCCAGATAAAAGACGATCTCCTGAACATCCTTACGGAGCAAATCATCCTTGGTAAACAGATGATTGGCAGCGATATTCTTAACGGGAAACGGACTCTGATGCTGATTCATGCCCTCTCCGAACTAGGGGAGGATGATAAGGATAAGATGATGAAGATTGTTGGAAACGAGGATGCAAACCAGGACGATGTGCGAAATGTCATCGACTTGTTTGAGAGAACCGGGTCCATTGCCTATGCGCAAAACAAACTAGAGGAATTCAGGGAACAAGCAAAACGTTGCCTTGATGTCGTGGAAGCCTCAGAAAGCACAGAACTTCTCATGGCACTTGCCGATTACAGTGTAACAAGGCCGTATTAAGAACGATTAAAAGAAAATAATACCAAGTAAAAGAATGAAAACGGAAATGAATATAAATATAAAGGCAAGTGTATAGGGATTAAACAAGATCAATCGTAGGCTCATAACCATTGATTTCCTCCCGACCATATAAATATTTTGTTCAAATCACTTCCGCTCATACCTTGTTGATACGATTCTGTGATAAAACAAGAAAACCCGAAGAGTCGGCTGCGGGATGATCAAACACAGGGTGTCCAATAAGAAAAAAAGTTCCTGAAGCCGCTGGAGGGATTCTTACAAAAGGTTCAATTCCCCAACAATTTTTTATGATTTTTTAATAAGTGAAGTAAGAATTTGTTGAACTTTTTCTAGGAATTGTTCAGATTTCTCAAGTGCATCTTTTGCTTCATCTTCATCGATATTAGATTTTTCCAGTCCGTAAAATGATTCATGGCGCTCCAGTCGATACGTATCAAGCCAATTAATTTTATCCTGTCCTAGCGTTGATGAATAGAGTTCTCTGAGGTATGCGACAACACAGGCATGGCTTTTTTCAATGACTCCATCGTGAAACAAGAGCGCACGAGCTGCCTGGAACATACTGGTATAGGATGATACAATGGATTCTTCAAAAAAGTCGTTCTCAAAGAGGTCTTGGGATCGTTCCTTTTTAATTTCTGCCATTTCCAATGCTTTTGTTACTTTGAGTGGATCGGCTTTTGTCCTGCGCAGGAGTCGTTTCTGAAAACATTCACTTGCTTTCATCAAACCACCGGTTTCGTGCCATATAATACAATCCCATCAAGGATTACATCGAGATAGAATGCCTTATTGGTTTTTGCTTGTTGTGACCATTGTGCTGGTGTAAAATTGATGAGGTTCACATCGCGTTTAAGTAATTTAGAAAGTTCAGTGACAGGTATATTTTTTGAAAGGGAAATAGTAAGGATATCTACGTCACTCTCCGCATCGTTTTCTCCTTTGGCATAACTTCCAAACAAAAGTATTGATGTAACCGTGTTCATATGGTGTTGAAGAAATTCAGGTACTCCTTTTTTCTGCAACCATGAAAGGTTGTAAGATATTTTCATATAGCGAAAGGCAGGTGAATCTATATTTGCTTTGTAGAGGATTTGGTTTTTTTCCTCCTTTTTCAGTAATATTCCATCTGCGACAAACAAGGTAAGTGCTCGTTTTACAGTCATGGGGTCCATTTTTAAGAGCCGGGCAGATTCACGGAGATAATAGTTACTGTGAGGATTCTCTATGAAAAGTTTTAAGATTGTTAGCTGTTTGATTTTTTGATACAATTGTATCATAATTTCATACATGTTATATGAGTTTAAATAACTTTCTCCTTGAAAACACAATTGCATTCAAATGGGAGGCAATGGTTTTATCTACAAAACGATAATGATAATTCTTGACAAGAGCCGCTGGAGGGAATTGAACCCTCGACCTATTCCTTACCAAGGAATCGCTATACCTCTAAGCCACAGCGGCAATTAATCTAGGCCCTGAATAACAAGGGGGCTGTCTCTTA
>CAZLDE010000019.1:0-15232 GCA_964558215.1 uncultured Thermoplasmatales archaeon | reverse complement strand
TTAAAAGAGAAGGTATATCCTATTTATCTACCGACCTAAATGTGCAAAAGTTCTGTTATAATTGCTTTCCTAACAACTGTTGGGACACCGCTCCTTCGAACACAACCTTACTATGCAGACATCACCATCACTGTAGATACTTCTGGTTTTGTCACAATAGAGGGAATCACCAATCACCCTGATTTAACTGCACTCAACACCCAACAATATACGTCAAAACAACAAAGCTACTGGTTATTAAACATAACAAAACAAGAGGTTTTCTCCGAGTTCGTATTCTCCGTGACCCTTCCAAAAGAATCCTCGATAAGCTACATCAAATCCACAGGATCACTACGAATAGAAGAACACCAGGGAAACCTCATTATCACAGGCTATGGGGAAAACAAAACACTCTCTGTTGTTCTTCAATACCAAACAGAAAAACAACAAACATCATTCCTCCAAGAAAACCTCATCTATCTCATCCTCATCCCGGCAATTAGTATCGTAAGCATCCTCATCCTTTTTTTATTCATCCAGGATACAAAACGAAGAAAAGCACCAATATCCCAGGAGAAACAACAACCTTGCATCGAAATACAAGGTCTCAACCATCGTCAGAAACAAATTCTCACACTCTTACAGGAGAGAAATACCCCATTGACACAAACCGACATCCAGAAGGAACTCAACATCCCAAAAGCATCGGTCTCAAGGAATATCCTTGGGTTGGAACGGAAAGGTTTAATCGAGAAAGAACAGATAGGGATGTCGAATCTCATCCGACTTAGAAAACACTAAGGCTTTTTTCATTCATGTTTCAGGTTGTTCCGCCCTGTTCCGGTGAAAGTACTTATGCTGTTTCAACCAATACACTCCTATGGCCAAAACAAATTGGCGGATACACAGGTGTTAAAAAATGAAAAAAATAACAAATCTGTTACTTGCGCTGATGCTGATGACCTCTCTGTTGTCATTTGCATTAGCTGCGCAGGCAGAGGAACCAACCCAAAACAATGCTGACGACGAACCAGTTGATACTGAAACCGAACAACAAATACAAGTCATGAACAACCCGATAGGAGTACGAATACGGCTACTGCAATTAGAAAAAGCACTCATTATCAACATTCTGAAAGGAAACATGACCGTTCAAATACTGAAAGGACTTGAAGTAGACACAACAGAATTAGAAGACATCCTAGAAAACTTAACTTCCGTTCTTGAGGAAGTACAAGCAGCTGATCCTGAAGCAAATGATTCGGTGGCAGTCTTCGTCTCGCTAAAAAATGAATCACGCAATCTCACCAAACAATTCAGAGATGCGGTACACCTTCTATTAGATGAAGAAACCATTGCCATGATTAAAGAAAAACTCAAAGGTATAGACAGCGAAGAACTGCAACAATGCGCAATGAGGGTTCGACACTGGATCAGGCAGTTCAACCGAAATCAGTTCTACCGGTTATTTGGACTTGTCGGGACGGTGAACACATCTCTTCTGGAGGACTATTTCAATGGGACTATGAATCTCACACAAGTACGGTTCCAATTCAATAAGATGGTAAACCAGATGACCAAAGAAAAACGCAATGAGATTTTCTCGATAATCAAAGAAGAAAACATACAGAACAGGATTCAGGCGCATGAAGCAATGCAACACATGGGAGATCACGGAAAAGGAAAAGGCCATGGAGGCCGACCATAAAAGAAACCATTTGGATGTGACGTGGCATGAATAAAAAAATACTCTCCCTTCTTTTTTTGCTACTCCTGCTTATTTCCGTGACTATCTCCTATGCATTTTTTTTCCAGCCCCAGCAAGATAATTCCTATACAGCCGATTCAGATAATGACGTAGATCAGGACACTTTTTCCTCAGAGATAAATTCAACGATCCTTGACGAGGATGAGGATATAGAAATCGGAGAAATGATTTAACATAGACGGATTACCATCCTTCTTTTTTTTTTTAGAGACATATCCCTTCCTCCAAAAATAGAACCAATAACTTTTTTAGCAGCTGTAATGCTGCCTCCACCAAGATGAAAACAAACAATCAGCCACCATTTACAAACGTTTATGAGGATGCACAACGGGCAAACGCCTATGCAACACTTTCGTTTGAAAAAACATATTATCTGGCATACAGAGACCTCCCCGAACTCATTTCGAAGCATGTCTCTGGGAAAACCGCTTTGGATTTCGGCTGTGGAACCGGACGATCCACCCGTTTCCTCAAAACACTGGGATTTCATGCACAGGGCATCGATATATCACAGCAGATGATACAAATAGCGCAACACCTTGACCCTGCAGGCACGTATCAGCAAATTAATGATGACGATTTTTCAAGGCTTCCTGCATCGTCATTTGATTTGATCCTTTCTGCCTTTACCTTTGATAACATACCGACTATGGAAAAAAAAGTCATGCTCTTCAAAGGTCTCTCAAGGCTTCTAAACCAACATGGGACAATTATCAACCTTGTGTCATCACCGGAAATTTATACTCATGAATGGGCGACCTTTACCACAAAAGATTTCCCAGAGAACCATCTGGCAAAATCCGGTGATATCGTCCGTATCATCACAACAGATATACAGGATAAACGACCCTGTTATGATATTTTTTGGTCAGAGGAAGACTACAAAAAAGTATATGCACAGGCAGAATTACGCATCATTACCATCTCTAAACCCCTTGCAACAGGAAAAGAACCCTATCAGTGGATTACAGAAACGACGATAGCACCATGGACAATTTATGTCTTGAAAAAGAAAACCTAGTGGTTCCTTCCTTTCTAAAATTCTTTATTTTTTCGTTAACCCGTAGCTGGTTTCCATCAGTTCGGTTAACCGTGAGATGAAGCGAACCAGAGGACCACCATCCACGACACTATGATCAGCAGTGATTGTCACATGCAGGAACTCCCGGATTTCGATAGTATCACCCACAACCCCTGGTTTCTTGGTGATACCTCCCACGATTACTAATGTTGCGATCGGGCCTCCCATCCCAATCGCCCAACCGGGGAAACGACCCTTCATACCAATAGCGGTGACACCAACCGTCCCAAAATGTTTCTTTTTCAACAGACCTTTCCGTCTGACCAAATGAACACCTAGTTTCTTGAACCAAACGGGTGCGTTTAAAACAAATCGTTCCAGACCGGTAAGATCCTCAATAAGTACCTCTTTCGACCCGTTGATTTGTTGATGTTGCACAGACCGAATCTCCCTGGTGATTTCAGCAACTGTTTTCTCATTTGCCTTTCGAACTATGTAAGCCAGAGGCCGGATTTCTCCCCCAACCTCCCGTTCCACAGGGATAGGAACGTCAACATCTTCAAAGGATACAATTTTCCTGCGACCCAATCGATAGGTGTTTAGCTGTGGATGTTCATGGGCAGCCTGGCTGACGCATTTCACGATCCACCCGGTAAAAGACACATCCTCTTTTGATTTTAAATCTTTAATGATCTTTCGAGCATCAGTCACATCAATCTCAAGTAACGCGTGGATGTTTAGACGTCGTTTTCCCTCTTGGGAGACAACCATGATATCCTGACGAGCCTTCGAGAACGGTTTTATTTCATACGACCCGATTCTATCCATACGACCACACCATCGATACTTCTCTTATTCAAATACCTTTTCACGCAGTAACCATTATTATCCCCTTCCATCGTACGCAGATACAGCCCTATGAAAAAACCACCAACTCTTGTCATCGAACATTGTGAACCTGAGCTATCCGAATGGTTGTTACTTGAATACAGACATGCAGCAACACTCTGGACCGGTGAATTGGTTTTTACACGAGTAACAAAAAAGAAAACAGCAAACATATTAAAAAAATTAGGTTCTGTTGAAAAAGGGAAGGCATCTAGCCTTTTTTCTCAAAAGAAATGTATCATCCTTGATCCGCAGGCAACAAAACCACTCACGCCACTAGATTGCCAAAAAAATGATATCATCATTGTTGGTGGGTTGCTCGGTTATGAAAAACCAAAAGGACGAACAAAAAAAATGATTAGTGACACGTCAGATTTTACCGTCCGTCATCTCGGTAAACTCCAACTCTCCATTGATGGGGCAGTATTTGTAGCAAAGGCAATCTGTCTAGGATTGGAATTAACAGACATTGAAATCACCAATGAAATAGAAATCATCCATGATTCGGTCCACTCAACCATACTACCATTCGGATATCCAATCATTGAAAATAAACCAGTCATCACACCAGGTCTCATAGAATATCTAACAAAAAAATAATATGCATATGCATTTCACTCATATTCTTCTTTAAAATTACTACAATGTTTAAATAATACTCCTGAGATTATCATTCAGAACCTAAGGGTGAGGTCCATTATGCAACAGAAAAAGAAAATATGCTCAATTATCTTGGTAATAGCAGTCGTCATTGGAACTGTTGCTTTATCAGGATGTACGCAGGAGACAGAAAATAAAATTATCGTTGGGACAGACCCCACATTTGCGCCATTTGAGTATGTGGATGAAAATGGAAAAATTATTGGGTTTGATATCGACATGGTCACTGCAATTCTCACGAACCTTGGATATGAAGTTGAAATCAAGGATATTGGCTTTGACTTTTTAATTGGTGAATTACAGGCAGGTCGTATTGACGTGATAGCCGCAGGAATGACGATTAACCAAGAACGTTTAGATCAGATTTCGTTTAGTGTCCCCTATTATACCTCAGATCAATCCGTATTAGTACCTTCAACATCATCATTAACAATAAGCAGCTGGGCTGACTTTGCGAATTTACGACTAGCAGCACAAATAGGGACAACCGGGGGAATGTGGGTGGAGGATTATTTACAGAATGAGACCTGGTTAGCGGAACAAAATATAACATCTCCATTGAACATCACATTGGATTATTATCCGTCATACATAGAAGCAGTCCTAGACCTAAAAAAGACACCATCTCCTATAGACGCTGTTATTGTCGATGAGCCGGTGGGGAATAGGTTTACCCTGGATGGTACGACAAAGATCATTTACGTCATCGAAACGAATGAATCATTTGGTTTAGGGATCAAAAAGGAGAATACGGAGTTATTGCAGAAAATAAACAATGAATTAACCAATTTCATAGGATCTTCAGAATGGAACGAACTGATTGAGAAATACTTTGAATAATCTACCTGTGATGTATTGTTACCCGATACAATAGTCAAAGCCTTTCCGCAATTGATGAATGGGCTTGCTGTTACTCTAGAGTTGACGTTGGCAAGCATAGCGTTAGCATCGATTCTTGCAATGCTAATGGCGTTCGCTCGAAGCTATGGAAAACAACCTTTACCTTTTTTTGTTCTTCTGTACGAAAAAATATTTCGTGGTATTCCTCTCATTGTGATCTTTATTTTGATCTATTTCGGTCTCGCCCAAGTGGGAATCCTTATTGATGCCTTTCCTGCGGCGATCATCGGGTTGGCGTTACATAGCTCTGCATATCAGATACAGATCTATCGAAGTGCGATTAATTCCATCCCGGAAGGACAGATTATCGCAGCTCGATCGCTTGGCATGTCAAAACTAAAAGCTATTCGTTATATCGTGCTTCCTCAGATGTTACGACTATCAATACCAGGCTGGTCTAACGAATTTACTGTGGTTTTGAAGGATACATCCATCGCAATCGCGATTGGTGTGATAGAGTTGATGCGACAAGCACGATACGTGATTGTTCGAGACCCAACCTCAGCTCTATATATCCTCCTCGTCATTGCCATGATTTATTTCATTTTTGTTTTTACGATAAACCGGGGATTAAGTTACGCAGAAAAAAAATATCACATTTCGGGATTGGAGTTAGCAAATGCTCGATAGGATGAGGGGAACTGTTGTATGTCCATGCTTGAAGTGAAAAACATCCATAAATCATTTGGTTCCGTTGAGGTTTTGAAGGGAATTTCTTTTTCCATGGAGAAAGAGGAAACAAAGGTAGTGATTGGAACAAGTGGGACCGGAAAAAGCACACTTCTACGATGTATAAATCAATTAGATCCACCTGATATTGGCGAAGTTTGGTTAGATGGCGAGGAGCTTACACATCCATCATCAGATATTAACAGGATTCGTCAGAAAATTGGTTTTGTATTTCAGGATTTCAATCTGTTCAGCCATCTCACTGCCTTGAAGAACGTCAGCATCGGTCTTGAAAAAGTAAAAAAGATAACGAAAGAACAAGCCAAAGAACGAGCAATAAAAGAATTAAGACGCGTTGGATTGGAAAAACAAATCAATCAATATCCTGCTCAATTATCCGGTGGGCAGAAGCAGCGAGTTGGAATCGCTCGTGCTCTAGCTATGGATCCCGATCTTATTCTTTTCGATGAGCCGACTTCAGCCTTGGACCCGGAGCTTATTGGGGATGTCCTTGATGTCATGAAATCATTAGCAGGAAAGATTGGGATGCTGGTCGTGACCCATGAGATGGGCTTTGCTCGCAATGTTGCTGATGAAATTATTTTTATGGAGGGTGGAGTCATTGTTGAGCAAGGACCCCCCAAACAGATGTTTCAAAATCCAACAATGCAGAGAACAAAGGAGTTCCTAGGAAGAATAGCAACCTTATATGGAGAGGAGTGAGGCGAAACGGCGACATCGAGTTTTTTTGATTTTTTACTTGACTCATTACCAAAACTTCTTGATGGTTTACAAATAACATTTCTCTTGACTTTTGTTGCGATTATCGCTGGTTTTCTGCTGGGAGTTATACTTGCAGTTGGTAGAGTGTATGGAAACAAGGTTGTGTCAAGTATCTGTATTGGTTTCATAGAAGTGATTAGGGGAACACCATTGCTTGTTCAACTCTTCATCATTTACTTTGGGCTCGCTTCGATAGGGTTAGTTTTTTCCCCGTTGCAAGCAGCATTACTTGGACTTTCACTTAATAGTGGCGCGTATCAAGCAGAATATCTGCGGGGCTCAATCCAGGCCATTCCCTCTGGTCAAATGATTGCTGGGAGAACATTAGGAATGACAAAGATACAGTCGATACAAACTATCGTCCTTCCACAGGCGCTGCGTCTCTCAATTCCTGCTTGGTCAAATGAATTGATTTATCTTTTTAAATACACGTCAATTGTCTATCTAATTCAGGTACGAGAGTTGACCGCAGAAGGGCAAATCATTGCATCAAGGAATTTTCGATATGTCGAAATATATCTTATAATCGCATTGATATACCTTATTTTTACTTTCGTTATCTCTGAGATTGTCGATAGAACCGAAAAAAGGTATCGTATTCCGGGTCTAGGAATTCCGAAAAGAGCTTCTTGGTTGCGAAATGAGTAATCGATAAGAACTATTTTCTAAAATTCCTCTTTAATTTAGCAAGGGAGCTGGGGAAAAAAATTGTTCATTTTATTCTGAGATTACCCATATCTTTGAGTGGACGGGCTTCGGTTAATGATAACAAAAAACCCAAAAATGCTAGAAACAAATCTGTAATAATCAGACCCACCAATGAAACAACCAATATTTGTTCTTCTCCAATGTGAAATAGGGTTGAAAAGAGAAATATCGCGGTCAACTCTCTTGTCCCCAACCCAGCAAACGTGATTGGGAGGAAACCTGCGGTATTAGCTATCGGAAATAACAGGAGAAACCAAAGATATGGAATATCGAGTCCCAACCCAAGCACAATCAAATATTCCTGTGAAAACACAATAACCCAGGTGACAATTCCCAGAAGGTATGGAATAATCATCATATGGAACCGTGGGAAGTCGCTATAGAATGTGCTAACTAATGCATTTAAATGTAATTTTAATTTTCTTGGAACAAAATAAACGATTAGGATTCTGAAGAATTTTTCACCCCATTGTCTTTTCGTGAAGTATATTGCCAAAAGACAAAAAACAAGAAAAATAGCAATAGTTATCGGTAATAACTCTGGTATCGTGCTTACAACAAGCAATGCTCCAATTATCATCATTGCATACAAAGAGAATGAATGAACAAAAGTCTCGATAATAGTATTAATAAATAGTTTTCCATAGGGCTCTTTGGTTTTATTTTTAAGGTATGGTATCCGCATCAATTGCCCAGAAAAACCAGGGGTAATACTCCCATAGAACACACCAATGAGATAGACCTTCAAGGTGTAGAAGAACCCGACAGAGATTTTTTGTTCCTTTAAGATGATTTGCCATGTCGCGTTTCTGATGATAAGAAGAGGGATGGTCAGCAGCAGTGAATACACAATGAACACGGGGTCGATAGAGAGAAACGAGTCGATGATCTTCTGTACGTCAAGAGAATAGATGATATAGACCAGAATAATAAGTCCGATGAAGGGGAGGATGAGTTTGGCTCTGCTCCGGAGATTTTTCACCATATCGCTTCAGGGGAAACCACATTGATACTTTTATGGTTTATTCCTGTTCTTCAACCAAACCCAGTGAACCTCTGGTTCAATAAAAAAAGGCGTTGGCCATCTCTTCTGTTTTCGGATTCTTCCTTTTAACTGGGAACAACCCGTAAGATAAATGGGCCAAAGACAAACGCAGAACCACTCCAGTCCTCCGCGAACTTGACTGTCACCTGAATGGAGATTTTACCAAACCCAAAGGTGGTCTTCTCTGGTTGGATACTACCAGTACCTCCAATGGGGATTGTCTCAAGAGAACCACTTGAAGTAATGTTGATAAAACCAAAGAATCCTCCAGATATTTTGAGTGACCAAGGAATATGGCTAACAGGGACCTCACCTTCGTTGAGAATCGATGCTTTCACAAGGCCTCTGCCTCCTTCAACACCACTCACCCGAAGCTGCGGGGTGATTCCTGATGTGTTGAGAAATGTGACAGCTGGGTCTCCAAACAGATTTGTCTCATAGTACACCCAGCGCATGCAGGACCGTTGGATGAGGAACAGGTTATCCTCCTTGGAGTCATGATTTGCTCGTCCGATTTCCTTTATATTTTCGCCAAAAACTGCGTCCCAGAACTGACGGTGGAACCGCTGTGAATCTCCATCCGTGCTATACGACCAGAAAAACCCGTAGCGAGCGTTCCATATTCCTGCAAACGCTCCCTGGGCATTTTTAGCGGTGAAATACTCAGCGATGCAATCGTGTCCTTCTGGGTTATCAAATCCTCCTGCCATGCATCCCTGTGAGTAGATGAAACAGAAATTGTTTGTATTTGTCAATGATTCCACATCACGGGTATCCATTTTCATGTTATACTCATAGTAGGCATGGCCGAGGTGATTGATGATGTGGACACCTTCGTTGATGATGGAGATGATTTCAGATTTTGGCCAGCTGTATCCTGGAGCGTCATATAATTTGTTGATACGGTACTCATCTGCAGGTATCCCAACGGTGGTGTATCCATCATCTGATGAACCATTCACCATTTGATCAAGATAAGAACCCGCGTAACTGGCAATCCCATAATCACCAAGATGTTCCCCAGCAAACGTGACATCTCCTAGGTATGTTTCATCTGGAGTCAACGACAGGTATTCGACCGTTTTTCCTACGAAATGTTCCACCTCATCGATGGTATCAACGCAAGCCCGTCCGACATATAGCTCTGCGATGAGATCGACGTCGCTTCCGTTCTCTCCGTCGTTTGGTTCACCCCATTTTTCATCACCATCATAATTGTAAGTGCCGTCAAGACATGCATAATACAAATCCGAGGGCATGTCTGTCTCATAGAGCGTGACGTTCTCATCCATTCCTTGGACCCAGAGCATTTTCGCAGGGATAACGTCTGCGTCCCCTCCTAACAGAACATACCGGATACCGAACGTGACATAAGCTGTTTGCAGATAACTACGGATGTCCTCTGCGGTGCTCTCGCCTATGTCAGTAAGCGTGCGAATGAGCGTCCTGGTCCCCGTTAGGTTATGTTGTTCGGCCAGCGGTATAAAACCATTTTTGAAATCATCTGTTGTCAAAATAAGAAGGTCGTACTGATCAGAGATCATCTTCTGCGGTTCAAGGTCAGTGTATGAGGCTTCTAGTTCTGGGTTCTGGATTTTACTGAATAGCTCAATGCGATCAGCTGGTAATGAACGGTACAATGAATTCAGGGATGGTTCATCTTTAAGGGTAATTGACACGGTCATGGTCGGGTAATAGTACAAATCTCCGGTCCGTGGAATATAGTGGGCTGGATAGAGCATGAGGACAAGGATGGAATATCCTCGGAATTTGTACACACCAATCTCTGAATATAAGTGACCAGGGAACAGCTGATCGGAATCATAAAGTCCTTGGTCGGGCTCAGGAGCTGTTTCATCCTGAGACGCCGAAATTGGGATTGGTTTTCCACAGGGGATGAGATGGAAGCCTGAACCAACGAATGTTTTTTCACCAGAGATGGTGATGGTATCAACTGATCGGTGTGGTGGCAGCAGTAGGTACACTCCCTTCGCCGGTAACAAAGGTTCACCAGGGTTACCTGAACAAGGCGACCCTTTCAGTTCTATTTGATCATATTGAACAGTTTGTACTAAGGTTTTTGAGATACGTGGACTGGGAAATGAATACGACATGGAGACAACATCAGTATCCTGCTTCTCAGTTGCCAGCACCGTTATGGAAAATGCCATCGAAAGCAATGCAATCGATAGGATTGCAGCATTAAACACTCCTCCAGCTCTACAGGTTTTTTTCTTCATATTATCCCTACGTTCTTCTATTCTCATTGAAATTTATATACTTATCCCTTTGATTTTCCTTGAGATATTTCCTGTAAAATGATCTCCGCGGTCCATCGTGCTACGTTCCCTGCGACCCGCGGGCATTTATCGATATGAGCCCCTGCGTTTTCAAAAGCCTCATATTCCTCCTTATCAAGCAGGTAATAGCTTCGTCCAAACAACTTCGTTTGGACATCACAACAGAGAGGTGAGCCGTATTCTTCAATGAACCTGTCATACAACTTTTTTGTATATTTGAACACCAGTCGTTTTTTATGACCTTCGGTGAACTCCTGGTAGGTTCTCCCGACAAGAGCGCTGATTGCAATCATCCCTCCTGCAAGTGCTCCGCAGGTGCCTTTTGAGGACAATGCGGTGCCACCGGCAAGTCCTTGGGATGCTTGAAAAATAGATTCATCTCCGATATCAAGGGTCTCTTTCAGGGCAGCAAGCACACACTGTGGGCAACTACCAAGCTTTGCTTCATACGCAAACGCTCGATTATACGCGTCTTCTACGATATCCTTCTCATGGGCCATAGAAGTCTATAATCCGACCTGTGTTATAAACCTTTTAGAGAAGAATAGTGTTTGAAACAGCATCTATACCATTTTTTACAATGACTGATGAAAATTTTTTCATAGTTATTTTCCCATTAATAAATACTTAACAATTGTTAATTATTTATAGTTAACACAAAACATCCCCCGGATATTAAAAAGTCTGATGAAAAATTGGAAATCTTTATTAGTTCATTAGTTCTTCTACTGTTGATACTCATGGATGAGGACGTAATTCTTTTAAAAAACGGTGAGGAAAAAAGTATAACAAAAAAACCAGGAAAAATCTACCGATTATTGCTAAAAACACAGAAGATGGAGGCAATCATCGCAGAAATCGATCCTCATACGGAATCAAGATTATTCCAACATGAAGGGGAGGAAATGCATCTCGTCCTGGAAGGTGAAATGGAATACACAGTCGGTGAAAAAAGCTATAAACTCTCTGAAGGCGACATCCTTTGGCACAAATCAAAACTCATACACCATGCAAAGAACAACAGTGCAAAAAAAGTCGTCTACATTACTGTCGCAACACCACCAAGCTTCATGTCAAGTATGGTCTAACTCATCGAAGTACAGACAATCACCACTGAGAATCTTCTTTATACCTTCTTTTTCTGTCCTCAGAAGGAGAAATCCTGATTGATCCACATCAAAAGCAGTGCCTTGGATAGATGCTAGGGATGTTTGTATACGAATAACTTTTCCAAGGGTGTCTGAATACGACTTCCATTCTTCGATTATCTCATCGTACTGCTCCTTCTTAAAACGATGGTAGAAGGCATCAAACTCCCTGAAGAATCTTCTAAGGAAATCAAAAAACTCCACCGTCGTCCCTATCTCCGATTTCAATGATGTTGAGCGTAAACGGATATCCGCTGAAAGCAATCTTGAGTCGATGTTTACATTAACGCCGATACCAACTATTACATAATTGAGTGTATCCCCCTTTATCTCTGATTCAAGAAGGATTCCTGCGATTTTCTTTCCATTCACTCGAACATCATTTGGCCATTTTATGGTCGGATGCAGACCATATGACTCGATGGTTTTTGCCACAACCAACGCTGCACCGATTGGTAACAACGATACTTTCTCAGGATTGATGTGCGGTCGGAGAATCAATGAAACATACACCCCGCCCTTTGGAGACTGCCAGATGCGGTCAAACCGCCCACGCCCTTTGCGTTGTTTTTGCGCAAGAATCACAGTTCCTTCTTCTGCGCCATCACGCGCAAGGTCTTTTGCAGTAAGATTCGTAGAATCAAGATTCTTAAAAACAAGCAGTTTTTTCACAAAACCAACAGCAAGATTTTTCGAAAACTCCGATGATTTCTCCTCAAATGATTTCTTATCCATACGTAGTGAAGCAAAATTTTATTTTTGTTGTTGGTTGCTGTTTGCAGCCATAATCACCGCTTGGACCGCAGCCATTGCCGCGGCAGTCTTTGGTCCAGAGGATTGTGCTTTCATCTCCTGAACGTACTTTACCACCTGATCAAGAATGTTGTACCGAGGAATGAAACTGGTATCATAGGTCCCTGCGCGCCATTGAGGGTTGTTCATGACCACCTGATGGAACGGGATGTTATTTCGTACACCACCAATCTGGAACTCCCAGAGAGCTCGTTTCATACGCTCGATTGCCCGTGGTCTGTCCTCGCCCCAGACGATGAGTTTTGCTATCATGGAATCATAAAAGGGTGGGATGGTAAAACCAGGGTACACACCAGAATCGACTCGGATGCCAGGACCACTTGGCTCTGCATATCTGATGATTTTTGCGGGAGCCGGCATGAAATTGTTCAAAGGATCCTCCGCGTTAATCCGGCATTCAATCGAATGACCACGAGGATGGATATCTTTTTGATCGTACTCAAGCTCCAAACCGGAGGCGACACGAAGCTGCTCCCGAGCAAGATCGACACCGGTCGTCACCTCTGTGATCGGATGCTCTACCTGCAAACGAGTGTTCATTTCAAGGAAATAATATTTTCCAGCCTTAAACATAAACTCGCAGGTCCCTGCATTATAATAGCCAGCGGTTTTTGCGGCAAGCACAGCTTGCGCACCGATTTCTTTACGAAGTTCAGGAGTTAATGCACACGACGGCGTCTCCTCAATGAGCTTCTGATGACGTCGCTGCACACTACATTCCCGTTCATAACAATGTATCAAATGACCTTTCTTATCCCCAATCACCTGATACTCAATATGACGAGGGTTTTCGATGAATTTCTCGATGAAAACAGAATCATCACCAAACGAGTTCTTCGCAAGCTGCCGGACTGTTGTGAGGGCTTTTTCCATCTGCTGTTCATCGTTTACTTGTTGGATCCCAATCCCTCCACCACCGGCAGAGGCTTTGAGCATGACCGGATATCCAATCTCATGGGCGATGTCTTTTGCCCGTTCATGATTGGCGATAGCCTCAGTTACCCCTGGGACGACTTTCACACCTGCTTGGATCATAGATTTTTTAGAGTCGATTTTGGACCCCATGAGTTTCATCGCAGAAACCGGTGGTCCAATAAACTCGATGTTGTTCTTCTTACACATTTCCGCAAACTCGGAATTCTCCGCCATAAATCCATAGCCAGGATGGATTCCTTCTGCACCTGCTTTCAACGCAACATCGATGATTTTTTGTTTATTTAGATAACTTTGACTCGCAGGACCAGGGCCGATATTGTATTTTTCATCAGCGTATTTCACAAATAACGCGTGCTGATCTGCATCTGAGTAGACAGCAACGGTTCCAATCCCAAACTCTTTGCAAGCTCGCATAATCCGTATTGCGATTTCCCCGCGATTCGCAATGAGAACTTTGTTTAGCATAACATATCACCATTTCTACAGAATCTGCACCAGAAGATCACCGCTGCAAACCGGGGCGCCTTCTTTTATGAAGATTTCCTTGACTTCTCCTTCCGATTCGCATTTAATCTCTTGTTCCATCTTCATTGCTTCGATGGTGGCAATAACATCTCCTTTCTTGACCTTCTCTCCTTTCTTGACTTTTATTTTCAGAATAGTCCCTTGCATGTTTGATTTAATACCACCTTCTACATCCTTTGGTTTTTCTTGTTGAGCCGCACCTGCTGCCCCTGCGACAAGATACCCGCCAGAGGGGATGACCTTTACTTCATAGGGCTCTCCGTCGACCTCGACTTGGAATTCTGTTGGGATTTGTACAGGTCCTGCTCTTTTCTCTGGTGGCAGTGTCTCCAACCAAAGTTGTTTTACCTCAGGGAATGATTGTTTTACCATCGCTCTGGTGAATTGATGATCAAGGGGCAGTGGTACATATCCGAGGTGAACTCAGCTATCGCTTGTCCTTTCAAAAACTTCAGACCCACCTGTGGATACAGGATGTAGGTCATGATATCTTCTTCTTTCTTAATCAATGATCCGCCATCAATCTCCTGGAGTTCTTTCTTCTTCTTGTCCCAGAGCGGTTCAAGTAAATCCGATGGACGACAGTCAATGACTTCTTCTTTCCATTTAGGACCAAGAACCTTTTTCATGATATCAGGTTGAATTTCCCCTGGTGATTTCCCATACATGCCGCGGCAGTAATCCTTTGTCTCTTTTGGAACGACCTTATATCGCCCGTGCAAGACGTTCATGACCGCCTGAACGCCAACGACTTGACTCGTCGGAGTCACAAGAGGTGGGTATCCAAGTTCATCTCGCACCCGTGCTGTTTCATCCAGAATCTGTCGGTATTTATCCCGGGCTCCTTGTTCTTCAAGCTGGAAGATGAGATTTGAAAGCATCCCACCTGGAATCTGATGCAACGTGACACTTGGGTCTACCTTTAAGGCATCAAATCGATGAAGATGCCGGTATTTCTCCCAGACCTTCAGGAAATACGTGCGACATTCGATGAGCAATTCTAGATTATAATTCGTATCCCACTCAGTGCCTTGTAATGCAGCAACGATACTCTCGGTGGCGGGAGCTGCCGTCCCACCAGAGATC
>CAZLDE010000018.1:0-15294 GCA_964558215.1 uncultured Thermoplasmatales archaeon | reverse complement strand
CCCTTCGGAATCCTCATCTTATTCCTCTCGATGGTGTTCATGAGTATCTTTCTATACATCACCGGATGCTTCGAATACTGCGCACGCATTGCCTTGTGACACGCAGGAGGCAATGGACGACGTTTGTTTTTTACCGTCTACCTGACCGTTTCCCTCCTAACCATTTTTACCTCCAATGACATCATCATCCTGACATTCACCCCCTTCATCTACTATTTCTCAAAAAACGCAGGAATCGACCCAAAACCCTACCTCATCGCAGAATTCTTTGCAGCCAACACCTGGAGCATGATGCTGTATATCGGAAATCCAACCAATATCGTTCTTGCTGCGGCTTTTGACCTTCGATTCGACCAATATACCAAATGGATGCTGATACCAGCTATCACCGCAGGCTTGATGAACATGATTTTACTGTACCTGCTTTTCAGAAAAAACATCAACAAACCACTGCTCCAAATGAAGACCATTGACCCCCGTTCAGCCATCACAGATAAAACCAGCACCATCCTTGGTCTGCTCATCCTCGGAGGCTGCATCATCGGCCTTACCATCGCCCCCTACCTTGCTATCGAGATGTGGATTATCTCCCTTGGATTTGCTCTCGCTCTTCTTCTCATCCTCCTATTCCGAGATTTTCTGGTCGTCCTGACAAAACCACGAATCGACAAAAGACACTTCACCATACAACAAACCCTCAAAAAAATGCCCCTCAGCATCATTCCTTTTATACTATCCTTATTTATCACCGTCGAAGCCCTGAGGATCTATGGCATCACCACAGACATCGGGGTAGTATTCAACACGATTGTTGGTTCGTCAACGACATCAACAACGTTTGTCTATGGGCTTTCCTCCGCCCTTACTGCAAACATCATCAACAACATCCCTATGACGATTGCTTTTGTCCCTATCGCAGGGGCAGCAAGCCAGACAACCCAGCTTCCCGCAGTGCTTGCGACAACAATCGGATCTAATCTTGGTGCAAACATCACCCCAATCGGGGCGCTTGCTGGCATCATGTGGATAAGCATCCTCCGTGACAAAGAAGTCAGCCTCAGCTTTAAAGAATTCATAAAATACGGGCTACTCGTCACCCCATTGACACTCCTCGTCTGCCTGGGAGTACTCGCCGTAGAGTTCATGATTTTCTAAGAAATCTCACCTAAAACCATATACCACCGTAACCTATTACCCCTCCGGCCATGGAATCCATACTACATGTATCAAACCTCGGTAAAACCATCGCAGGAAAACAACTTTTCGACAACGCCAACTTTGACATCTACAAAGACGACTGCATCGGTTTACTGGGACCAAACGGGTGCGGGAAAACAACACTCTTCAATATACTTTTAGGAAAAGAACGACCGAGCAACGGGGATATACAACAAAAAGAAGGACTACGTCTCCGCTCCCTTGAACAAGACCCAATGCATCGATCAGATCGAACAATCGGTGATTTCTTCAACCGAACCGCACAGAGCGAAGAACTACAACGACGAATACAAGCCCTTGAGAGACAGCTAGACGACCCTCATATCTATGAAACGACACGACATCAAGATATCCTTGACAACATCAAAGCATTACAAATGCAGATAAGCAAAACAAGTGGAACAGCGCAGCTCGAAGCAGCTCGGGACATCCTCAAAGAACTCGGACTACCCAACCTCACCACTGATACCATCATCCAACCACTTTCTGGTGGTGAACGACAAAAAATTGCGTTAACTGCAGCACTCACCCAACCGCAGAACTGCGATCTCTTGATGCTTGATGAGCCAACCAACCACCTTGACATCGAGACCATTGAATGGTTAGAGCAAAAACTTGCTGACCTCTCCGGGGCAGTCATCATCATCTCTCATGATCGTTATTTACTTGGTGATCTCGTCGATAGGGTCTTTGAGTTCCAAGGGTCACACATCGAATGCTTCGAAGGGAGTTTTGAAGAGTACGAAGAACAAAAAAAGATACGGGAACATATAAAAAAACAGGAATACCAGAGAGCATCCATCGAGATGAAACGGCAGCTTGCAGCCATCAAACAAATCACCCGAAGGAACCGCTACAACATTCAGATAAACAGTCGGCTAAAACAGCTTGACAAACTCAAACGAGTCGAAAACCCTGTATTGAAAAACTATCTTCTCAGGTTCCACTTCAAAACAGTGTTTAAATCCGGTAAAAACATCGCAGACGCCAATGGACTTTCAAAACAATTCGGGGAGAAACACCTTTTTTCAAACGTCAGCTTCGAAATCCTTGCTGGACAAAAAATCGGTCTTATTGGTCCGAACGGCTGCGGCAAGACAACGTTCTTAAAAATGCTGACACGAGAAGAACCACCGACCCAAGGGACACTTTCCTTAAGCCAGGGCGTCAAAGCAGGGTATTTCGACCAAGGACATCTCTCCTTAAACCTTGACCATACACTCCTTGAGGAGGTCCTACGTGACCATAAGGAACTCAGCGAGGAAGAGGCAAAAGCGCTACTTGGCCAGTTTAATTTCAAAGGCACTACTATCGAAAACACCGTTGGCTTACTCTCCGGCGGGGAACGAGCCAGGCTTGCGTTCCTTCGTCTCATCATGGAACCGTACAATCTCCTGCTCCTTGACGAGCCGACCAACCATATGGACATCGAATCGAAGGACGCCATAGAAACCGCTCTGAACACCTACACCGGTACTGTCATCGTTGTGTCCCATGACCGGAAGTTCCTTGACATGGTGACCGATACCATTTTTTTCATGACTGATGCAGACTTGAAAACCTATACCGGGAATTACACCCAGTTTAGACGACAACGACAAAAAGAACTCACAGATTATACAAACAGGGACCTGGCGTACCTCTCTGCATCAGGAGTGACCAAATACCGGGTCACGAAAGGGTTCACCATCTGGACAATCAAGAAGAAACATGCGATTGGAGACGAAATCTACATCGGTGACCACAACAGAAATCTCTACGAATGGGCAATCAAAGGTGGCTTGCTCAAAGAAATATAAAAAAAGCAAACTTAATATATAGATAATATAATAAAAAAATAGATTTATATAGGGATACGGTATTACAGAACTGTTTAATGGGGGAGGAAACAGCCTTCATTAAACAAGAGTGTCTGGGAGGACAATGCCGAAGCCAATGTCTGGGAAGGCCTTCAGCAATCTTCTTGACTACTACATCGCCTGCCTAACTCAAGAAGATATGCAGTCCGTCACCTTCAATGTCTCCTCGGAAGGTACAGCGTTCTTATCAACCCCGTTTCATACGGAAATGTTGTTCCACACACACAACAAACAAACGTCGATAAAGAACTCAGACGAGATAATAAGGTTTTTCCAGACCTCTTCGCTTCGGCAAAAAAACAAGACCTTATTTTATGGATACCCCATCGTAACAGGCCCCCTGGGGACAATCAGCCCGTTGTTTTTTACAGAGATACAAACAGAACAAACCAATGAACAGGTCACCCTTACGACCCTCCAGCCACAACCACAATTAAACCACTACATCTTGGTACAGCAAAAATTCTCCACAGAGGAAATAAAAAACATCAAAAAAGAAATCGAAAACGAAGAATTCCCTATCGCTCTCAACACCCTTTGCACCACACTTCATTTCTCACCATCGCACTGCATGCCAACTCTTGATGAAAAACCATTCAAACGCACTATTACTCCAACACTCATCAACAAAGCAATCCTCTACTACGGGGAACAAACAGAAATAACCCATAACCTTCTCATCGAACTGGGCCAACTGAAAAACAAACCAATCGATGAACTCGCCTCCACCAGCCTCTCTGTCATCCTCACAGGCTCTTATCCAAACGAAAAAACAAAACAAACCATCCAACCGCTCCTCGAGATATTTTCCCTTAATCCTGCCCAAGGACACGCAGTCGAACAATCACTTCAAAAACCACTCACCGTCATCACTGGTCCACCCGGCACAGGAAAATCCCAAGTCGTGCTCAACATCATCGCCAACGCGGTCTACCACAAAAAAACTATACTGTTCGCAAGCAAAAACAACAAAGCAGTCGATGTCGTCATCCATAAACTCCAACATCTTCTCCCATACAAATTGCTTGTTCGGATGGGACACCAAACACATCGGAGAAACGCAAAAACACATCTGGAACAACTCATACAACAACCCATTGAAAAAATCACCTTGAAGCATAAAAACAAAAACATTCTATTCTCTCTGCAAACACACATCAACAAAATACAGGATCAAATCACCACTCTTGGAACCCTCAACGAGAGAATCGAATCTTTGCAAAAAAACCACACGGTGTTATCTATCCAACTCCCAAGCGATTTCTCTCTTCATGACCACAGAATGCAGCTTGAAAACATCGATTCGATTCTCTTAGAGGAAGAATTGGATAAAACGTTTCATAAAAAAAAATTCCTTAGTCATCTACCAAAAGAACGCACGTTACGAAAACAAGACAAATGCTTCAAAAAATATTACGAAGCACTTCCCCTGCCACTGAGAGAGTCCTTCCAAAATATGATGAGTAACAAAAAAATGACAAAAGAGGCAGTCTTACAAGGGATCCTTCTCATAAAAAAACAAGAGCTCATCGAAAAAGATCTCGAACAAGCAAGAAAATCATTACTCATCAATCCCCCCTACATCAAATTGACACATCAACTCAGGGACCTTCATGCTGATTATATAACCCTCTCGCAACAACTGCTTACACAATACTGGGTTAACTGCTTTTCAGAGACATCTGTGCAAGAGAAACACCATGTCATAGAGTATTTCTCTGCATCAGAACAATTAGAGAAAGGGGTTGCCGATGAGACTATCTTCAAACAACTGCACACACTACGGACGAGGACTATGCAAAGAATCCTGCGATTCCTGCCAGTCTGGGTGGTGACCAATCTTTCAGCAAAACAAAGCTTCCCTCTTAAGAACAATCTCTTTGACATCCTCATTATCGATGAAGCATCCCAATGCGATATTATCTCTGCACTACCCTTGTTCTATCGAGCGAAACATCTTGTTATCATCGGTGATCCCTACCAACTGAAGCATATCTCATTGCTTACTGAACCACAAGACCGTCATCTCGCAACAACCCATCAAGTATCAGAAGAGATGTTCACCCAGCTTTCATACACGAAGCATTCCCTCTATGATCTTGCAGAAAACATCAAAAAGAAGAACGACGAATTACCAATACTGCTCAATGAACATTACCGCTGTCATCATGATATCGTTGATTTCTCAAACGAATACTACTATGAAAGGAAACTTAGTATCCAAACCGATGAAACACGACTGCTGCAGCATCCAACATTGCAGAAAAGAATTCTCTGGCGCCAGGTAAAAGGAACAACCGTTCCTGCGAAAAGCCCATACAACGAGGAAGAAGCAGAACACGTTGTCGAAGAAACCCTCCGTCTCCTTGAATTAGCATCGACGACAAAAGCATCGATAGGGATCGTAACCCTGTTCAGAGCACAAACAGAGATAATCACGGAAAAACTACAGAAATTCAAAGACCTCTTTGAAAATGACATAACCATAGGGACTGCACATAAATTCCAAGGAGATGAAAAAGACATCATCCTCTTCTCACCAGCCATCTCTGACGGCGCGAAATCAGGGACACTTCATTGGATTCAGACCACAAACCAGCTGCTCAACGTTGCAGTCACAAGAGCCCGCAGTCTCTTTGTCATCATCGGAGACCAAGACATCTGTCGACAGACAACAGGGCCCTTAAGAAATCTCTCGGATTATGTTGACATGACACAGTCTGAACTTCAGAATGATGGCACACCTGCAAAAAAAATCCTTTTTGACGAGTTGAAAAAACAAAAAATACCGGTTGTTCCAAACTATGTTCTCCACGCTGAAGTCCCCTTTTTTATTGATTTTGCGTTATTTGTGAACGGAAAACGTTACGCAATCCAATTAAAAGACAGCAACACACAAGGACGGGAAACACAATTAAAAGAAAAGAACTGGAGCATCCGATGGTTCTCAGATGAGCAGGTGATGACAAATCTTCCCGTAATCATCGAAGAAATAAAACGACTATGTTAACGAGAAGGTTGGACATCATACTCATCAAAATTTAAATACTCCTGCTGAGATACATTCATCATTAGGGGGATACTTATGATAAAAAAACAAAGTGGATTGAAAAAAACAATGGTAATCCTACTCATTGGATTATTTTTCACAGCAGGTATAGTACCATCGATGAACAGCACTGAAATAAAAGCACTCTCCACCGACACCTCCTTCATCACTATCGACATCGCGACAAAAGTAGCATCGACAAAAATAGGTGAACTTGGAAAAACGAATTATTACCTGACCGATTCTTTACAGATAAACAACCATCAAAACCTATTATGTTACATTTTCAAACTACAACCCACCGGATACATCATAGTCACCGGCTCTTATGACCTTCCTCCAATTCTAGCGTATTCGTTTACAAACACATATGAAGAAGATATCGAAGGAAATCCTCTTTATGACCTTCTATTTGCGGATCTTACGTTGCGTCTACATACCATCGCCCTCACCCCTGAATCCATCATCGAAGAACGCCATAAACAATGGGATTCCTATCAATCCGGAATCATTGTTACCAACGGACGATTCGAACAATGGCCTCCTGAGGGATCAACCCCAACCGGTGGCTGGCTTCTTGAGAATTGGCATCAAAGCCCTCCGTACAACAATTTCTGTCCCCTTGATATCGCTAATGGGGGGTCACGAAGCGTCGCAGGGTGTCCAGCAGTTGCTATGGCTCAAATACTAAACTACCACAACACCACGATGAATGTAACCTTCGATGACAGCGATGATTACTACCATGGTTATCTTGGTAACAACTACTGGATTGACAATAACTATATACAATATGGTTTTCCCTCATTCCCTCAATTAACTATCTATCTCACGACACTCCAATCACATTATGAGAATCACATTCCTCCAACAAATGATGACAAAGCAGCTCTCACCTTTGCCTGCGGAGTTGCCGCAACCCAAGTATACGCTGCCAGTGGCTCAGGGACTTTCGGTGTAGACCAAGCATACGACGCATACCAACGGTTCAACTGCACAACCATCGAACTTCTTGATGAAAACGATCCTGACATCTACGAACGATTAACAAACAACATGAAAGATGCGTTACCCGCCCATCTCGCAGTCGTCAACCAGGAATGGACCGTCGGGCACAATGTTGTGGTCGATGGATATAACACCGATGAGTATTACCACATTAACTTTGGATGGGGCGGATCTTACAATGGTTGGTACCTCATCCCTGATGAACTGCCCTATCAGCTCACTGTAATCGAAGGGCTCATCGTTGACATTCTTAAAAACACTGCAATCCCAGATCTCACCTGTGACGGGTCACTTGAATGGACAAACACCACGCCAAACGAAATAGTAACAGGGAGCTTTACCATCAGTAATATTGGAGAGGCTGGCTCTAATCTTGACTGGGAGATAACTGGATGGCCAACCTGGGGCGAATGGACATTTACACCTTCGGATGGTAACAATCTTAAACCAGAAGACGGACCAACAAGTGTGACCGCACAGGTCGTTGTTCCAAACATCGAAAACCATCTCTTCACTGGTCAAATAACAATAACAAACAAAGAAGACGCCAGTGACTATTCAACAGTGCCTGTCTCCCTTCAAACAGGGATGAAGACCCATGAAAAACTATTCTGCAATGGGTCACTAACCTGGGTCGATGTGAAACCTTTTTCAACAATCACAGGGTCTTTTACCGTGGAAAATATCGGTGCTGCCCTCTCTAACCTTAGCTGGGAGATTACTAGTTGGCCTGAATGGGGGACCTGGAAGTTTACCCCCTCCAATGGCACCGATCTGACTCCGGAACATGGTCCCCTGAGTATCAACGTCAGCATACGAGCACCACTTAAAAGAGGCACACAGTTCAGCGGAGAAATAAAATTAACAAATAGCCACAACAGCAGTGATTATGACATCGTTCCTGTCTTGCTTGCCACACCATACCACTATTCAGTCACCCTCCTAGACTTACTTCAAGCGGTTTTAGCACGATTTCCCCATGCCTTTCCTCTGCTGAGACTTCTCCTAGCATAGGTGAGTTTTTCTATAAGGAGTAATACTTCTCTGAATAAAGAGTATTTTTAATAAAGAAAAGAGTATTTCAAGAAAACCGATTGTAAACCTAAGACTGTATTAGAAACCCGCAAGTGAGATGACATGAGGGTTCTATTGATCTACCCGCCCCCGGAACCGTACTTCATTCAAAAATCAAAAGTCTTCTACGGATTGTTGCCCCCGCTTGGTCTTCTCTATTTAGCAAAAGTACTCCAAAATAATGGAGCAAGCGTCACCTTACTTGATTTTTCAGCAGAACCATACAACGAACAACGATTCACTGAAGCACTCAACTCAACGGACATGGTCGGAATGACCCTGTTAAGTCCATCGTTACAGCAGGCAAAGCAGCTCCTTGATTTAGTCAAACAAACACGTCCTGATGTCCCAGTCCTCATCGGTGGCCCCCATTGCACACTTCTTCCAAAAGAAGCCTTACAACAGGCAGGTGCCTCTGTCTGTGTCATTGGAGACGGTGAGGTAGTCATACCAGAAATAACAAAAGCATTCGAAGGTAAAAAACAATTATCAGACATCCCAGGCATCCTGTTTCGAACGGCTCAAGAAATCAAATCAGGTCTGACACCGGAGCTTATAAAGAATCTTGATAACATCCCCTTTCCAGCTCGATTGCTAGTTAAACAGACGATTTATGGCCGGGAATACAACCCTTCTCTAAAAGCAGGTGAGTTCACCTCGATAATCACCAGCAGAGGCTGCCCCTATCATTGTCGATTCTGTTCGCGAAATTCCCTGAGCAGACAGCATTACCGGATGCGTTCTACGATGAACATCATCGCTGAATTAAAAGAAATACAGGCACAAGGGTATCGTCATGTCGCAATCGTTGACGATTGTTTCCCTGTGAACAGAACACAGGCATCAGAGTTGTTTGACGCTGTCATCCATGAAGGACTTTCACTGACCTTTTCAGTGACAGCGACTCGGGTTGACCTCGCAGATGAGGATCTATATGAGAAAATGAGAACGGCAGGTGTCATTCATCTACAATTTGGTTTAGAATCAGGGAACCAAGAGGTCCTTGATTATTACAATAAACAGATGACCATCAAAGATATTTTTACAGCGCTGCGGCTGAGTAATCAAAACGGTTTTTTCACGATGGGGTCATTTATCCTTGGTGCTCCGTTTGAAACCAAAAAGAATTTCCAGCAGACTGTGTCATTTGCCAAATCCCTTCCCTTAGATTCCGTATCGTTTCTCCCATTACGGTACATGGTTGGTTCGGAGCTTTGGCATCAAGCGGTTCACGAAGGAAAAATCAATGAAAAAGAATACCTTGTTGTCGCTGACAAAACCCGCGGTCTGGGCCTGTACACAAAAGAAGAACTGATTACTTTTTGTACAAACGCGCAACGATCATTTTACAGTAGACCAGCATTTTTTGTGAACCTTTTGAAAAAATCCCTGAAGAACAATGATATGACCTTTGTGAAATCCTATCTTTCTATCCTTTTTTCATCGATGAAGAAGGAGTCTGTTTAAACTTCTATAAGTCTTTTTTTCGAAATATTAAAACAGAGTCTTTGATTCTTGTAATTGATGATTACGATACGACCCGCAACCCAGCAGGATGCCGATGTCATCGTTTCCCAGAACTTGGTATTAGCAAAAGAATCAGAAAACATGATACTCGATGAAAAACTGGTTTATGCTGGAGTTCATGCTTTACTAAAGGACAAGAATAAAGGCTTCTATATTGTCGCTGAGGAAAACCACCGGATCATCGGACAGCTGATGATCACGGTCGAATGGAGTGACTGGAGAAACAAACCTATCTGGTGGGTCCAAAGTGTTTATATCCAAAAAGAATGGCGGAA
Organism: uncultured Thermoplasmatales archaeon; assembly: GCA_964558215.1. Classification (GTDB taxonomy): domain Archaea; phylum Thermoplasmatota; class E2; order DHVEG-1; family DHVEG-1; genus SM1-50. Next base: position 5,284 of record CAZLDE010000018.1, on the reverse strand, counting down.
CAAAAAAGTCTTTACCCAGCTGATTTCTTTTATACAATCTCAGGCTTTGGAGCAGAAGGTAGCATTCCTCCGCCTTTATGTGCATCATGAAAATCAAACCGCTGTTCTGGTCTATGAGAAAAGTGGATGGACAAAGGAACCCTATCTCTTCTATCAGAAGAAAATCTGAAAAGAGATACCTTCAAAACAAGATTTCTGGTGATCATCCATTTTTATTTCCTTTTAGTTTTGATCCACGACACAACAGTACAAACAACACAACAAGAAGGATGATTTCTCCGATCCCATTACTTGGTGAGGGGTGGTTTTCTGCATTCGGAGATGACCTTGTATCATGAAGGGATTCTTCTAAATGATGCTCCATCGGTTCATCAGTGATAAATGCAGTCAGGACATCGAAATGGACAGAGGCAGACTCTTCATCGTTTTTGTTGAACTGGACAGAGAGTTCCAATGGTGCATATCCATTCACCCATGATGTATCGGTTCTCACCTGCAATTTCCAGGCATATGAAAAACACATCCCTGGTTTCATCATTCCTCGCTGTTCCAGGATCTGCTCAATCTTGCTTGGTCCCTCAATGACTTCATAGACCGGTGTGCCAAACTCATGGAGCTTTAAGAAAAAAACTGACACACTAATCCCGATCGTCACAACAACTCGTATCTCAAAAGCAGCTCCCTGATGAAGTACCGGATGAGCTGTTGCATTCTCCCATAATCCCTTGTAGTCCTTAAACCAAGCCTGTGCAGACCCATAGGGACAATCACCAGCACGACAACTAACCTCTCCGACGAGAAATAATAAAAAAAAACAAACCATAAAAAGAGACCTGGAAATCATCAGTATCTCCCTCTACGTAAAACCAGGTGTATGATCATCGAACCAGTTTTCCTGAATATCCCCAACCATCATTCCCCATGGTGGCACAAATGAAAACGCAACGGTCGTGAAATTGAAACCTAGACGTGTGTTTTCCCCAAGTATAGTATTGTTAAAGGTTATGATTTTTAATTCCCGTACGTAGGTCTGGGGTTCATGTCCAAGGAGCGGATTAAAGATTGTCTCATCGCTGGTATCAATTATTTTCATTCTGGCGTATTCCCCTTGCACATCGAGCACCCATAGATTCATCGTCAGCAACCAAGGAGTCACCGGTGACGGGGGCAGCAGAGGTAGACCTGTCGGTCCAAAAACACAACGGTTCCGAATCTTCAGTGTCCAGAGCTCTTCACCCTCACACTCCGTGGGTTCAAACGGGTCGAGATAATGAGGTATGTGATCAATTCCAAGGCGAACCGTCTCGTCCCACAGCGCAACATGTTGTGTATCAAATCGCGTGAGATTCATCGGATAACCAAATGGGATAACGAACTGATTTCGTATCGCATCTGATACATCTTCAATCGTCTCAGTGATATTTTTTGTGGTAAAACCCGCATAGGAAGAAATCGTCTCAGTGACCGTCTGGTTGAGCGTCTCCAGTATATCAGAAAAAACTATCTGTGTGATGTTTCTCACCATCCCCGCGTACCAAACCCGTACGTAGTACACTGCTTTTTTACCAACACTACAAAACAATGATCCCGGATGATAGCTGTGATAATCTACAAAATCAGCATAGTTTGAATCATATTGCATGAGAAGGTCATCACGGGCTGCTTCAAGAAAAAGAAACGGGTCTGGAATTGATGTCTGGTTAACATCCGGATGAAGGGTGATACTGCCAATTTGAGTCAGAATCTCCTCTAGACAGCCCCATGATTGGTTGCAAACCCATTCTGATATATCACCTGATATTACCCTATCAAGACCAATTTCCCCTATATTATCTCTTGTCGCCAAAAGCTGTCTTTTTTCCAGTGATGAATCGTTAAATAAACCAACGTACTTTTCTATAGTATCCTCCAAATTTATATCTGCACATGTGTCATTGAAATAAAGCACATCAACAACATCATCCATTGTTTCTTGGTATTGTGTTGAATGCTGCAGAAGACTCTGAAGAATAACATGTTCAACGAGAAAATCAGTAAGGTTCTGCCACACCTTCACCATGGTGCTCGTACCATTGATCATCTGTTGTTCCATCCGCCACCACTGATGAGTCCGGACAAATAAGACCTCAAAACATTCCTCGTAGACAGCAGACCCTGGAAACACTTCACCTTTTGGTGGTTTTATGCTATGTGCTGAGAGTGGAACAAAATAGCTTGAATTCCATAAAGTCGCCCCTCCATCATTCCAGCCTTCACCAGGATCCGCCTGATGCTCCTGTATCACAGACCTATTACAGACCAAAGTGGAAAAACTACCATCATAAATGTCTGCGATGATTTCCAGCATCCGCTGCCATGTTGTTGTGTTTATCTGCCTATGCTTAATTACCTGCGTCAGAAAATACGATTGATTTGCCCAATACGACAGCATGTCTTGAATCTTTTTTTGTATATCCCCCTCGAAAAGGATCGTCTCCTGCGATGCGTCACCTTTATCATTTTCAAAATAAAAAGTAACACTGGTGATATCAAAAAGAATCCGTTCTGCGATGTCGGAGAGATTGATCGAGATGGTTTGATCAATCGATTCATTAAAAGGATCATTTGCATCAACATTCGCACTGCCTTTTGATAGATTCTCCGTGTTGACCTCATAGTCAGTACCTTTCATCTGTGTATTAAAAATTTCCAGAGAATTCATTGGTGTTTGTCGGAGTGTTTGCATTGTCTTTTGAGCCAATTGAACAAGACCGAGGGCATCAACACCACCAAAGACGAGGCTTTCCTGAAGAAACAGTCCGCTGTTTACCATCAAAGCCAGGTGGTGGTTGTCCACGACGTTCAGAGGTTCCCCGCAGCGATAATGCTTAAATCCTCTGATGAGAGAATATAGGTTCGAAAACGTTGTGGTAAATGTCCATAACGATGAAAACGTCCCATTAATGGATTGATGGAACTCATTCATCAGAGTCTCAAGGAGAGGAAATCGTGAGATGAGAAGACAGGATACATCAACGGTTCGATTCGTCAGCAGCTCCCATGAAACATCCCGGAGAATGCGTATTTCGACAGGGATGGATATTTTTGCAACGAAGTACGTCGAGTGATTCACCACTTCATTAGGTCCAATCAGAGGGATAGTGAATCGTTGTAACTGCATTGGTACAGCTTCAAGGTCAACAGACTCAAAGGAAAGGTTAAGACGTTCATCTATAAGTTTTACATTTATTGCATGGCAACCATCTGAGAAGGTGTTGTCGAGGTAATGACCCGTGAGGTACACCATCAGCTCTTTGCAGATCATGTCTTTGATGCGACGTTTATTGATCTCATCGGGGGAACCATGCGATGATGTTATAACAGGGTTTTTACCGATTTCCGCAAGTGCTTTGGTTCCTGCAGTGTTTAACGCTGTTCCAATATCCGCCTCAAAAGAAGAAAGAAGATAATCTATGTCATTGAACTCAAGCGAACGTGCTATCTCATAAGATTTCTGTAGGTCCAATCGGGTGATATACACCGCCGTAAGACTACTACCGATGATAAGAAAAATCCCGATGACTGAGAAAGGAATCCGTGCATTTTTATCACGAAGGATTGGCCGGGGAATCACTCTCTCACCACCCAGACCGTCAACATAACCTCGGCTTTGTTCAAAGAGATCTGATCGAATAAAAAATCGGTGAGTTCATCTATAAAATCACTGATCGAATCTACAATATCTAGGAGCTGCTCAAGAAGAGTATCTAGCAGGTAATCAAGAGACGTTAGGACAAGACTTGTGGCATGTTCTTTGATATAGTCTTCACATAGGTCGAAGGCCTCGGTAAGCGACGAAAATGATTGATTCAAAAGGCCATGTAACGAATTATTCAGCTGGTCAAGGATTGCTTGAGACAACGGATGAATCATACTGCTGTTAAGTTCACCAAACAATCCATCCACGGTTCGTATAGAACCACCAAATACCTCATCGAAAGCATCATAAAAAAACTGGTTTGCTATCTTCTTTATTTTCTCAAATCCGTACGTCATGGCTATAGAGATGATTCCTGGGAAAACCGTCTGTTTTGTCTCATTGGTGATACCATCTATGAGAAAACAACAGATAAAGACGCTGAGGTTCTCCTTCAAAGCCCTTGAAGCATTCAACTTGTCGGCAAAAGGCGGTTCATTTTTAGAATATTTCTCAAAGACAGTGGTGATGTTTGTAATCATTGGGATAGAGGACCCATTTGACCCTTGGATGTTGTCAAAGAGCTGATGCTTCATCCAATGCTTTGTCAAGATAATTGTCTGATTGCCAAAACAAATCACAGGTGTGTAGGGCATCATAAGAATTCTTCGTGCGACATAACAATCCTTAGATGGTGGACACTCACCAACCGAAAATCCCCCTCCAAAGGCTATCTCCTTGATGGGATGCCACCAGGCAGAAAAATTAAAACGATATTTATCACCTAAATACTTTATGAAAAACTGTTTGGTGTCGTTTTGAAGTTCTCGGTCGTACTCCTCAGTGAATATATTTATTCGATTCAACCCATACAAATGAAAAGGAACTATGAATTGACAACCGAGATCCTCAGAAAGTAATGTGGCATAGGTCTTATGACGTTGTTCATGAGCTAGGAACCAATCCGAGAGGAGATTATAGAGACCATGGTCCGTGGTGTTGATTCCTATCCGCTGGGCAACAGTATCAAGAAGAGTCCCACAAAACCGATAACGAAACAGGTCTGATCGTGAGACAAGAAATGAATGTAATGCATCATCAACGATGGTTTCTCGATGTTTATCAACCAAAGTATCAACAGAATGCTGAGTGGTTACGACCGGGAGAAGCACAACCCCTGCTAGAGAGACCATGATGATGAAAAAAACCGCATCATACATCACAGAAACACCAGTTACATCAACAAAGAAACACCGGTGTTTCATCATCCTTCCTCCCAAAGCATGATGGTAAGGATCCCTGGTAGTGTTTGTGCCTCATTTATGTAGATACCAATTTGTCTTGAAACAGAAATGCATTCGAAAGGAGGCAAGCAAACAGATGCGGGGAAATCCAGTACTCCCTCATCGTAAGCGAGACGAAGCAAAAAGAAGATACCAAATTTTTCATAGTGCGAACAGATATTTGAAAGACAATCTTCATTATTTTGTAATAATTGTAAATCAAGAAGACCACCCGATATTATAAAACAACAATCCGGGTTTGTTACTTTCTGCAGGATATTTTCCGCAGTTTGATAACGCTGTAACCGAGAGGCCTGATCAGAAT
>CAZLDE010000017.1:0-15362 GCA_964558215.1 uncultured Thermoplasmatales archaeon | reverse complement strand
ATCAGAAATAGGAATCCTCATCGTTATTTCATTCACTTGATTGCCGAACTACTGCCCCCTAACAAAACTATATCAACTCTCTTTCTTTTTACACACGAGAACGTCCATGCTTGAAAATCATAAAATCGTTAGAGACCCGATTCACGGTGATATCAAAATCACCGGCCTTCTTGTCGATCTTCTTGAAACTCCTGAGGTTCAGCGTTTGCATAATATCAAACAACTTGGTTTTGCCCACCTTGTTTTCCCCGGGGCGCATCATACAAGATTTGAGCATTCACTTGGTTCATCTATGATTGCCTCTCAAATCGCAGATATCCTTTCTTTGAAAGAACAGGAAAAAAAACTCTTAACCTGTGCAGCTGAACTGCATGATATCGGTCATGGTCCCTTTTCCCATACACTGGAATCCATCCTTTTACAGCGGTTTGGTGTGGATCATGTTGATCTTACCGAGAAATTAATCCTTGGAACGTATGATATTTTCGATGGAAAGGAAAAACAGTTCATTTCCGCTCATCATGTCCATGACCTTCTTGTCGATCATCAGATTGATGTGAAAGAGATTGTAAAGATAATCAGAGGGGGCTTGTCGAAAAAAGCTTACCTCAGTCAACTCTTGCATAGCACGATTGATGTTGATCAGTTGGATTATCTGATGCGTGATGCGTATTACACGGGTGTTGCGTATGGGATGATTGACCTTCAGCGTCTTTTAAGGACCATGATGATTCATAAAGGGAATTTGACGATGATGCGTAAAGGGGTAAGCGTTGTAGAAAACATCCTTATGGCTCGTGCATTGATGTATTCGTCAGTGTATTTCCATAAAACCGTTCGCATCCCGGAGCTGATGCTCTCCAAAGCCCTTGAAGAGATTCCAGATGCTGAACCCTTTGAGTTTTTCCGAATGACTGATGCTGAAATTATGATGTCCCTGAAAACCATGGGGCGTTTTCAAGAGGAGATCGTGACTCGGTTGAAATATCGTGATTTGTTCAAACAAGCCTATACAATCTCTTCTTTTGAGTTAAGCAAAGAAGAATTAAAGATAGTGAAATCACTTGAGAATGTTTCGAAACGAAAACAGAAAGAACATGAGTTAGAAGATATTTTCCGTATTCCGAAGGGACATATTATCATTGATGTCCCGCGACTTGAGTTACTGCGAGCTGAGCCTCGAATCAATAACACGGACATTCTGGTCATCGATCGAAATGAAATAAAAAGTGTTGATGATTTCACACCGATTGCCCAGGCGATCCGTTCTCGTATCGCTCCTGATTGGGCTTTGATGCTTGTGACTGATGAAAAATATCGAAAAAATGTCGCAAGAAAAGTACATCGGATTTTGTTCTCTTGAAGAATAAGGAGAGAATGGGGAAGTTTGAAGGTGGTGAGGAGAGATTAAAAAATTGTTGCCTCCCCCATTCTTGAGTTGATAAGGAGAGATAGTATATAAATTTTTTTATAGAATTAATATATTTTGTATAAATACCTTGCGATAAATATCTGGTTTAACTAGAGGATTTTTTTAAAATATTTTTTTAATTTATAGCTCTTTTTTAATAAAATCAATAACCATGTCAATCGTTGGATGAATGATGGTTGGTGATGAAATATAGTACCCAGCGACAATGTTTGCGAACAACAATCGCTCATCATCTGCGAACCCCAGAAGGTCTGCACAGATGTTTGCTGCGTTCCATGCATCACCTGCACCAGTGAATCGATACACCTTCGTAAGAGACATGGTTGGGACCACGAGAGATTTGTCTTGGATCGAACAAGCGAACACGGAGGTATGAAGATCAACACGCGCTGGTACTGTCTTTTTCAATGATTCAGCCGCAGCAACGATTCCTTTCTGTGTCTTACTTGTATGGCCACTATAATATCTCAGCTCATTTTCATTAAGACCAAAAATATCAAGTTGCGGGTTTTTGAGCACTTTTTCCGTAAGATCAGGGATATCCTGGATACGTGGAGATGGATCCCCTGAGTCAAAAAACGTCCGTACCCTATGTTTCTTCGCTGTCCCAAAAACCTTACAAGCAAGCTGTGTACCGTAGTGATTCAGATTCCAGTTGGTCACACCGACAAGATTGGCTGACGCAATCAATTCATGGTCATGATCAGTGAGCATCTCAAAGCAAAAGGTAGCGACAGACCCTGGATCCCCAAACATGATGTTTGCAGGATGCTGTTGAAATTCTAGGGCAGTCGTCAAGGCAAGAGCTCCATCGCTTTTCACCCCTGAAAGATCAACGTTATGTTTGCCAAGGAAGTATTTCAGAATAGTCAAACCAAAGTCATCTGTTCGGCAGATAAGATGCGTGCTCATACCAAGCCGTGCCAGCCCAAGTGTCGTATTTGCCGCATTCCCCCCCTGGTGAATGCGCTGGATGACGCCTGGCAGGTTTCCCCCACCCTGAACAGATAGGTTTTTTATCACGCTACACGTCTTTTCAACAGAGTCAAATGAGAGGATATGATCGACAAAAAAATCAGGAAGCATTACAACGTGGTACTGCTCAAGGCTTTTTTGGTCAATGTCCTGCAATCTGTTCAATAGTCGCTTTGTAAGGGACTGCTCCATTCACACACCATAGCAGTATATTCGTTCTTCTATTATTAGCGTAAACGCCTTTCCTTTTTTATAATTTTGACCCAAAAAACGATGAAAAACCTGCCAAATAGAGAAAACTATATATAGAAGGTCTGTACAGATATATTGCGGATTAATAGAAGAAGGGCTTAGGCAGGAAGCGATATAAAAAGAAAATAAAAACGTAATGGAAAGGAATTTTTATGACCATTATTACATTAGATGACTTATCAAAAGCAATAGCAAACCGTGTCGGAATAGACATAGAGGAAGCACGACGTGACGCTGGGTTTGTCATGGACATCTTCGGATTTGACGACCGCGTCATCGACAACGTCCTTGATCCCGAAGACCGACAGCTGTTTTATATCCTGGAAGAGGAAGGAATGCTGACGACCGAACGGGAAGAAACCACCTTATATGATGGACGGGAATGGCGTACCCATTACTGGCGCCTGAAAAAAGACACCATCGCGCGGTATTCTAAAGAAAGCAACCTTGAACGCAGCGTACTGATTGTTGACAAAAAAACACCAAAGAACTTCTCAGACGAGGACATTTACGGTACCATCGATGAAGATATGTGGACCACCACAAGAAAGATAGGATAAGGGCACTGTTCCTCCTTTATTTGTTTTTTTTCCTCTTTTTTTTCCACTTTGATAAACTTAATAAATTACCACTGGTTGTGGAATCCCTTATACAAGAATTACTTTATTAGGTGAGCATATGGTAAAACGAAAGAGTATCACGAGTTCAGAATCTGTTACAGAAGGACATCCAGATAAGATGTGTGACCTGATATCTGATGCAGTGCTTGACGAAGCACTTCGACAGGACAAAAATTCACGTGTCGCTATTGAAACTGCGACAAAGAATGGTGGCGTCATGATTTTTGGTGAGATGACCACGGAAGCCTATATTGATATCCCTCATGTGGTCCGTGACACCATTAAAAAAATCGGGTACACCAAATCCGAGTTTGGTATCGAATGGGAAACTTGTTCCGTCTGGGTCCAGATAACAGAACAAAGCCCAGATATCTCCCAAGGTGTTACCGCTGTCAAAAACCTTCATAAAGAGCAGGGTGCTGGTGACCAGGGGATGATGTACGGGTACGCCTGTAATGAGACAAAAGAGTTCATGCCCTTACCGATCCTTCTTGCTCATAAGCTGACGAAACGATTATCGGAAATGAGGAAGAATAATCGTATCCCCTATCTCCGACCAGATGGGAAATCCCAGGTTTCAATTGAATATGATGAGAAAGGAAAACCCATCCGAGCACATACTATTGTTGTTTCTACTCAGCATGACGGTGGCGTTTCCCATGACCGGATAAAAAAGGACGTCGTTGAAACCATAATTAAACCTATATGCAGCGAATGGATTGATAAAGATACTATTTATCATGTCAATCCGACAGGTGCCTTTGTCCGCGGTGGCCCCTATGCAGATGCTGGTTTAACAGGTAGGAAGATCATCGTCGATACCTATGGTGGCATTGGAAGACATGGTGGTGGTGCCTTTTCTGGAAAAGACCCTAGTAAAGTCGATCGTAGTGCTGCGTACGCGACACGATATATAGCAAAGAACCTTGTCGCGGCAGGTATCGCTGAGAAATGTGAAATCCAGTTTGCGTATGCGATTGGTGTGGCAGAACCGGTTTCGATCAACATCGATTGTTTTGGTACAAATAAGATATCTCTTGATGCTATTGAAAAACTCATCAGGGACTTTTTCCCTATTAAACCTGCAGATATCATCGGGCAGCTCGACCTGCGTAGACCAATATATAAGAACACCGCAGCATATGGCCATTTTGGAAGAGAGGAACCTGATTTCACTTGGGAGAAGCTTGATAAAGTAAAACTCTTAAAAAGTGAAACAAAGATCTAAAACCGTTTCTTTTCCGTTCATTTCTCTCTAAATAAAAATCATTAAAAGTAGGGTTATCCAGTAGATATCAATCCAGGACGTCTACCTTGTATAATTCAAAATGTCGAGGGCAGTTTATTTTTTCATAGACCTTCTTGATGGTATATGTCTTGCCGTTTTGAAGAGCTGTGCTTGTGCAGATATCAAATGAATCGCATCCGATGTTCTTGCAGTCTATTTTCTCTATTGTTACCGTTGTCCCCTCTGGGTGTTCTTTTGGGACAACCACCGTGAGAGGTAGTTCTTCGACTTCTACAACGACTACCTTCCCTTCATGTATGTTACAGTCATGAGATTTGTCCCGTAATTTGGTGATGCGATAGGTTCTCCCTTGTTTGAGGTTAAAACAAACGGTTTTCAATTGACAGTTTCTGCATTCGCTGTTCGAACCAAGGTAGGTGAATTCTTGTCCTTCTGTGGCAAGTTGTTCACCGATGAGGGTCACAAGAACCATCAAATCACTCCGGTTATCTTGGCAAGTTTCTTTGCTGCATCTTCTGTTAGACCTTGTTCACCAAGGATTGTGTAACGGTCAGGGCGGATTTTCTGTGCACCCATGAGCGCTTGGATGATTTTCTTCTTAGGAATGTTAAGTTCCTTTGCGCTTGTCGGTGCTCCGATCATTTTTAAGGCATCACGAATCTGCTGCCAGTCTCCTCCATGCAGGTACATCATCATGATTGCTCCTATCCCACATTGTTCTCCGTGGAGTGCCTTTCCAGGGGCGATGGAATCAAGCATATGGGAGAACATATGCTCTGCTCCCGACGCTGGGCGAGTGTTTCCAGCAACACTCATGGCCACACCTGAAACAACCATGCATTTTATTGCCTGCCAGACTGCTTCTTCTAGTCCTGTACGGATGTCCTCTGCTTTGTTGAGCAGGAGCTGAGAGGACGTCGTTGAAAGAGATGCAGCAAATGTACTGAACTCCTCGTTTTTCAATCGATAGGCTAGCTCCCAGTCTTTTACCGCTGTAAGATTGGATATCACATCAGCGCATCCTGATGCAAGCATCCGATAGGGCGCTCTCATGATAACCGCGGTGTCTGCAAGGACTGCCATGGGAGAAACCGCTGTTTTTGAGATTGATCCTTTTTTATCTTTTAACGCAGCACGGGGTGATGCCATGCCATCATGTGATGCTGATGTTGGGACGCTGACAAAATTGATTGTCAGTTCATAGGCAGCGCATTTTGTAACATCAATGACGGAACCTCCACCGACACCCAGAAGGAAATCCGATCCTGTGCTCTTTGCCTCCTTTACAACCGTATTGACCTCCCGGATTGTCGGCCATGCAGGTAGGACATCTCGTTTTATCAAGGGCAGGGAAAGGACAACCATGTTGACATCATATCCGGCACCGGAAAGTATCTTTTCAATTCGATCTCCCGATATTTTCTTTGTGTTTTTGTCACAGACAAGCAGGACATTATTACTTGGTGCGAGATGACTGCAGATTCCTTTGATTTGATCGGTCGTGTTATGGCCCACGATGACTTCCCGTGGAAAGATCATCGTTTTGAATTTAGTGAATCGCTCCATATTGGACTCAGGTGAGTAAACTACTAGTTTATTATCTTTTCTTTGTACCTCACCGGAAGTTTTATTAATCGCTTTTCGAGAAATTCCTATTCTATATCATAAAGACAATGAACAATCATCACTTAAATGGAATGAAGGAGCATCTTCTATCTAAGGTGTCATTTTTATCGCTAAAACAAGAGAAAGAAGCAAGCTATTGTCGCCATATATAAATGTCGCCTATCGCTAGAGACACATTATTGTGGGCATTTGTTGCTTTTACTGTCATTGTATGAAGTCTAATGGTTGCTTCAAGATTCCAGTTATAGGGTGCTTCGGTATCAAGATTTTGTGAGATATTGTCAATGAAGAATTCCACAGAGTTGGTGTTTTCCGTTGTAACCTTGATAGTCAGTGGTCCGATGATTCGAGCTGCTGCTTTTGGAAAGGGGAGTTGCTTTAAGATGGTCGGTATTCCTATTCCAAAGAGATAGGTGTGGGAGTAGAGTGGTTTTTCTAACGCAATTTTTGGGACATCAGGTCTTAGGTTCCCTGTGACTCCTTCAAGGTACATGACTCCTGTGTCGATTCCGTGCCAGGATGCAATCATACCTGCATCATAGGCCATGCGGAACCAACCGCGTTCACCCCATTTTGGTCCCCAGCTGTTCTTCACAATCCAGCAATTTTTGCTATCATCGTACCCAACAATTGTAACGACATGACCCCCTGCGAATTCTCCGCTATGGTGTTGGTACACCCCGCCGAAATAATAAAAGAAATCATTCCAGAAACGGATGCAGATGACAAGTGGACCATGGTCTATTAACGCCTGTTTCATGGTGTTGATATCGTGGTCGACCCATCCCCATTCGGTGATTTTCACGGTCCTGTTTTCCCATCCAGGCAGACTTTCAAAGGGGTAATCATCTGCTCGATGGGGATCCGGGAAGCACCCTTCATCTGGGACGCCATGCTCGATGAGATAATTCGCTGCATCGACGAGATTGACATATCCATCTTCGATGGTTCCTCCTGCGTAAAAATACAGGTGGCAATCGGAGAGATCAGGATTATAGAGTTCCTGCAGTTGATACTGCATTTTTGTCTCAAGGGCTGCACAGAGTGCATACGCCTCGCAGGTCGGGGCTGGTGACTGGTCTTTTATAGGAGTTGTATAATCGACTCCATTGATATCTCGCCAGCTGAACGATGGTGGTAACAGAGGTGTTTCTGAGGAGGCATCGTTTTTTGCCATACCTAATGGAACGAACGGTAGAATCAACACTAAGAGACCGAATATAGCAAATGTTTTCTTCATGATACTATCCCCTTACTATTGAGATGGTAGTTGCCCTTTATAAAAATTGTTATCTGCGATTTGCGCAGGGTAGAATTAATATATCAAGGTTCTCTTAGCCTCTGATAAATGAAGCTACCAACGTTAACAGTACGCCAGAAAATATTGCTACCTCTCTGTTGTCTGCTTGGAATTCTTGGTGTGATCATCGTAGGATATCTCCTTTGGCCAGAGTTGATCTATGACCAATGGATCTGGAAATATTACTGGGGGCCGGTTGTTGCGGACGCATCAGGACAATCGGTTTCTCATAACGGTGTCGTTGCAGAAGAAGGGTACACCCTTTTCTCAGAGATAACCTATGGGATTATACTTGTCTTTGCCCTTTACGGGTTATATAAGCTGTTAAAGAAACTTGAAATCAGGATTGATTGGTATTTCTGTCTTGCATTACTTCCTTATATCCTGTTTGGACCCGTGACGCGTGTCCTGGAGGATACCAGCTATTTTACAGAACCGTTCGTCTACTGGTTCATCTCACCGTTGATCTATTTTCAGACGACCTTTTATGTACTGATCTTTCTTTTACTAGGGTATTATCTACAAAGAAAAGCCTATTCTCAAAAAAAAGTCCTTCTTATTCTTCTCCTTGTTTTTCTCGCAACTGATGGAATCTATGCGCTTCTATGGATTCTAGGGTTTACATATGGTGCTTCTATCATTGAACCCTGGTTCCTCTCTCTTCTTTGCCTGATTGCATTTCTTCCAATCCTCTTCCGTTTTATCAGAAAACAGATAATTACGGTCAATACTGTTGTGTTTTCAGGAGGGTTGCTGATTGTTGTCCCCTGTTTTTTCCTTATTGGTCGATGGATCATGGGCGATCCCTGGAGCAGTTCGTATGGGACATATACTGATGTGTTATTGCTTATCATCGGGATTATTAGTCTCATTCTGGGGTTTGTGTATCTTATCGCGTGGTTCTTCCGGAAACACGAGCAGATAGCGGTGTATAAAAACCCATTGAACCTCTCGATGCTTGCAGGACATCTGATTGATGGTCTGACCAGTTACATTAGCATCTATGATCCTTTCTTTATGGGTTTGCCATCATATGTTGAAAAACACCCTGCGTCTAATAGCCTAATGGAACTTTGGCCACCGCTTTTCCCTATTGTAAAATTTTTATTAATCATACTAGTCATTTACATCTTCGATGTCGCGTATAAGAAGGAGTTGGACAGATATTCACGGTTGGTCAACCTGCTGAAAATAGGTATCTTCATCCTTGGTGTCTCACCTGGTCTGCGTGACCTCTTACGGGTAACTATGGGTGTGTAACGTTTGGGCTTTATGATTTTGCTGGGCAGAATTTTAAATACCATTGTTTTTTTCTAGGGGATGATGAGACGTCATCCTGATTGGTTGAAAGTACGAATCGGTGGAGGCGAAAATTACTCAAAAGTAAAATCACTCCTTCGATCTACCAAACTACACACGATCTGCGAAGAAGCAAAATGCCCGAACATCGCGGAATGCTTTGGTGCAGGGACCGCTGTTTTTTTAATCCTGGGGAACATTTGCACGAGAAACTGCCGCTACTGCAATGTCACTCACGGGGTGCCAACATCCCTTAACGCCTCTGAGCCTCATGACGTCGCTGAAAGTGTTCAGACCCTGGGTTTGAAATATGTGGTGGTGACATCGGTGACACGGGATGATCTTCGCGATGGGGGGGCAAGTGTTTTTTATGAAACCATCCGAGAGATTCGACGGTTGAATGAGGATTGTAAAATCGAGGTGCTGATTCCTGATTTTAAAGCTGAGACGTCAGCTCTACAAAAAATAATTGATGCAGCTCCTGATGTAATCAATCATAACATAGAAGTCGTCGAAGAGTTGTTCCCATCGATCCGACAACAGGGTAATTACCAACGGAGCTTGAAGGTTTTACAAACGATAAAAAAGAAAGATAGCACTATTCCAACGAAATCTGGTTTTATGGTTGGACTTGGTGAAACAACCGAGCAGATTTATACAACCATGCAGGATTTAATCGATACTCATGTGGATTTTTTGACAATCGGGCAGTATCTGCAGCCGACACGGAGCCATGCCGAAGTAAAAAAATATTACACGCCTGAAGAGTTTTTTGAGATGAAGAATGTTGCCTTAAAGCTAGGGTTTCACCATGTTGAATCCGGGCCACTTGTCAGAAGCTCCTATCATGCACAAAATGCGTTGTTCTGATTCTTTTCAACAAAAGATGGTTATAAAAAATCAAACGCGATACATCAGTATCCCATGAAATCTCAGTCGACGTATAAGGTTCCAGACGGAAAATTGCTAAAAATCTTTCTGGATTACGATGAAACGAGCAATGTGATTCGGCATATTCGAATTACCGGTGATTTTTTTGTCTACCCGGAGGAAGCAATTGAACTTATCGAAAAAAAACTAATAAATACAGCAATCAACAAAGAGAGTCTACAAAAGAAGATATCTTTTATTATTCATGAACATCATATTCAATTTATCGGTCTGAACGCAGAGGGTTTAACTAAGGGAATTCTGATGTGCAAACTATGAGAGAACAATGGAGGCTGCTACAGACAGGGTATGACTCTGCTTTTTCAAATATGGCAATTGATAAAGCAATATTAATTGCGAATAACAAAGGAAGAGTTCCCCCTACGGTTCGTTTTTACGGGTGGGTTCCCCCGGCAATCTCCATCGGTTATTTCCAGAGTTTAACCGATGAAGTCGATATTGACATTTGTGAAAGGCTTGGTGTTGGTTACGTGCGTCGGATCACTGGTGGAGGCGCTGTTTTTCATGAAAAAGAGGTAACCTATAGCATCGTGGTTCCTGAATCTCATCCAGAAATTCCTAAAAACATTATAAAAAGCTATGGACGGATTTGCGGGGCGATAATCAAAGGATTAGAGTATTTGGGAATTGAGAGTGCCTATGCTCCTATCAATGATATCGTTGCTGGTGGGCGTAAGATTTCAGGGAACGCTCAGACTCGTAAAGCAGGGACAGTGCTCCAACATGGTACTGTTCTGATGGATGTCGACGTTGAAAAAATGTTTTCATTATTAAAAGTACCAAATGAGAAGATTAAAGATAAGCTCATAGCTGATGTCAAACAAAGGGTTACATCCATAAAACACGTGGTTGGAAATGATGTCGGTTTTGAGGAAGTGGCCTCTGCGATGAAAAGGGGCTTTGAAGAGGAATTCCATGTGGAATTGATTGAAGGAACCTTATGCGATGAAGAACGTTCTTTAGCAACAAAATTTGAAAAAGAATGTTTCTCCACAGAGGAATGGAATTTTAGACGATGATTTGTTATGAAAGTTAAGGTCTTTAGAGTTAACGCATTCTCAGAATCACTACATGGGGGGAACCCTGCAGGGGTTGTGGTTGATTCACCGATATTAACCGATGAACAAATGAAACAGGTGACAAAAGAATTGTCTGTCTCTGAAACCGCTTTTGTTTTTCCAAGCAATGTTGCAGATTTTAATGTGAGGTTCTTTTCACCAACAGTCGAAGTTGATCTCTGTGGGCATGCGACGATTGCAGCGTTTTTTACTATGGCTTCGAAGGGGCGATTGTCTAAGAAAAATACGGTCTTTACTCAGCAGACAAAAGCAGGTATTTTGCCTGTCACTGTTTTTTATTCTGATGATCAGCTGGTTGATAGGGTCATGATGACACAGACAAAACCGATATATAAAAATATATATTTTGATATATCTTTTATTGCTGATGCTCTACAAATCGACATCACTGATATCGATGATACACTGCCAAAACAAATTGTCTCGACCGGTCTGTTTACCTTACCTATCTGTGTCAAATCACTTAAGCTTCTTAGAAATATTAAACCTGATTTTCAAAAAGTAGCTGACCTATGTCGTAAAATACATATAGGAAGCATCCATGTATTTAGTTTTGAAACCATCAACCCACAGTCCGTGTATCATGCCAGGAACTTCGCCCCACTCTATGGGATACAGGAGGACCCGGTCACCGGTACTGCAAATGGCGCTGTCTGCAGTTATCTTACGAAGAATCACCTCATTAAAAAGAACAAATTCATTTGTGAACAAGGCGATAGCATCGGCAGACCCGGGTGTGTAATTGTAGAGATTCGAAACGACAAAGTCAAGGTCGGAGGCAAAGCAACAATTGAACTAGAAACAGACCTTGAAGTTTAACATGTCCTATACTTGGTTAATTTCTAGCTTCTCTGCATATTCTCTCACCTGTAAGACTTCTTCTGGTGACGTCGGTCTGGATATTTCTTTGTAATCGTAAGCCATATATTCAGGTCTGTACTGATCCATGATATTTACCACCGCATCTGGCAGGTTTTTTGCGATATACTTAATGATTGGTTTTGAACAACAATCAACATGATTCGGGAGAACCAGATGCCGGATGATGACTTCACCCTGCTTGTAAGCTAACTCATGATTCCTTTTCACAACAGACAGATATCCATCAGTATCAGAGAGTCTTTTCGCACAGAAATCATTTCCGTATTTGAAATCGGTAAGATAGATATCAATTACTCCATCCAACAATTTCATAGTCTCTTCAGAGCAGTACATATTTGAGTTCCACACCTGCGCGATATTACTGTCCAATTGTTTCAGAACCTTAAGAATATATAGAAGATTCGACGTCGGATCCCCGCCTACCCAATTCACATTTCTCGCACCCTGTTTTTTCCTCTCTTGTACCGTAGACGCTAACTGCTTCGGTGGGATGATAGTCCCACAAGGAACCTGACTGATATCCCAATTCTGGCAAAACACACAATGAAATGTACAACCTGAAAAAAAGATAGTATGCGAAGGGACAAAAACCGGTTCCTCACCATAATGGAGAAACTCCAAGGCTATATGGGACTCTTGCACACCACAGATCCCTGAGGTTGTCCTTCTATCAACCATGCATCTGCGTTCACAGAAACAACATGCTTGGAAGAGACGCTCCGCAAGCTCGATTTTAAGGTCAAGAAGCGATTGTTCCGGTACTATATTTTGCACATTCAGCGAATCAAGAGCTTTCTTATGGATAACCCACAGTTCCTCTGTTGATTGAGAGTTCAGAAATGATACGGGGACCTGTTTACAATCAAGATAGCAAGCAATCCCCTTTTCTTCAAGAATCGCGTGGTATTTTGGGAGAAGCGCTCGTATCGTCATCATTTTTGATATCAATGTTGAGAATTATAACTATTTGTATACGATTCTATGTCAATTTGCATACCATCTCGGGCTGCAATGACCTCAATACCAAGTTTTTTTGTCATAGTCTTAGCAATCTCCCATGGTTTGGCTTTAACCATCCCCATACCAAAATGAGTCATGATCGCTAGTCGTGGTTTATTTTCCTTAATGAGTTGTTCAGCTTCTTTTAAACACAGATGTTCAATGTGGCTTTTATCATCCATCAACACAACATTCACAATAAGAATCTCCCCCGTAAAATAAGATGCAAGACCGGGAAAATAATCAGTATCGGTAATCAGAGAAATCGTGGCCCTCTTTGTTTTGAAATTAACCCCATAGGTTTCAACCCCATGTTTCAGATGTATCGGTGTTTCAAAAACGATGTTCCCTATCTCATATCGGCCTTTTTCTTTGAGAATCTCAACGGCTTCAACCTGTTGACGCGCATACTGTAAGATCACCGGGTCATCTTCAAGAGCGTCTCTTGGAGCAAACACGACCCCTTTTTTTTTAAATCCACCATTCGTCATCGCCTCAATCATGATATTCACATCATTGGAATGATCAAGGTGGCGGTGGGTAAGGATAATTCCCTCCAATTCCTGAGGATTAAGCTTCGGTCTGCTTGTGAGACAACGAATCAACGAACCCGGCCCAGGGTCAACAAGGACCTGCGTCCCGTCTAGGTTTAGCCAGATACCACCTGATGCCCGAAGCTGCTTCATGACAACAAACCGTGCTCCCGCGGTCCCAAGGAATTTAATACTGTTCATACTAGTTCAAATTCTCCAGATTTCTATTCAGGAGTATGCATGGGAAAATATATACACCGCATAATTGATATTTCTATATGAATCTTTTTGAGTACACCTACAATTTAGTACGGCAAATCCCTCCCGGCAAGGTATCTACCTATGGGGCAGTCGCGGTAGCATTAGGTGATGAAATCGCAGCCAGAGCGGTCGGCCGTATGATGAACCAGAATCCAAATGCTGATGACATGCCCTGCTTTAAGATAGTCTATTCCGATGGAAGACTCGGTGGGTTTGGCTTAGGTATAGAGGATAAGATAAGGAGATTACATCAGGATTCAATTCAGGTTGAAAACGGCAGGATTGTTGATTTTGACAACGTATTCTTTGATGATTTTAAAACAACGTATCCTTTGAAAAGCCTACGTGAGGAACAAATTCAGCTGAGTAAAAAAATCTCATTGACCGATGATTTTACTGATACTAAAACCGTTGCTGGTATTGACGTCGCCTATCCTGATAATGAGTTCGATGAAGCCTGTGGAGCTTGTGTCGTTCTTGACTATAAAAACATGAATGTTCTAGAAGAATCTGTGGTATTTGAACGAACGGACTTTCCGTTCATTTCAACGTATTTTTCATGTCGGGAGCTTCCGCTTGTCCAGAAACTGTTTAGTCAACTACGACTAAAACCCTCTCTGGTCTTACTTGATGGAAACGGCATCATCCATCCTGCACGATGCGGCTTTGCATCTCATGTTGGGATTACATTAAATATACCGACGATCGGTGTGGCAAAAACCTTACTTTATGGGAACATACAAGAGTCTCAGGTGATTATTGATTCTGAATGTCGGGGATATGCGTTTTCGTCAAAGAAAGACGTTAGACCCATTTATGTTTCACCTGGACATCGTGTGTCTTTAAAAACAAGTCTGGAGGTCGTCAAACACTTCTGTCTTACGAAAAACCCTGAGCCATTACGCCGTGCCCATCAACTCGCAAACGAACACCTACATCAAAGAAGGTAATTCATTGCTAGAGACGACGGGAATGCCATGATCGTAAAGCATCTGTCTAAAGCTGGTAACCTGTGATTTTTTCAATGCTTTCTTATGAAGATAGACCCCGAACATATCAGGTGTGGCTTGTATCGCCGCTTGTATCATCGTCCAATCGATGTTCCCAACGTCAATATGATATGATGGTATCATATGACCAAAAGCAATGTTTTTCTGAAAAGCGACATCGGTAAATCGAGGGGCATAATGCCCTCCGCCTAACCCAATCAGCACAGGTATGTCCTTTTGAAAGTCTTCTTCGTATTGATATTTTGAAAACAATTCCAGTAGGGATGCTGCTATTACCGACGCAGGCTCCTTTTTCTGCCATTGTTCCTCCGTGCTTCCCACCTCAGCAAACAGTGTCGGAATCCTAAGAAAAGGTCCATGATGAGTCACCTCGTAACACACTTGATACTCAAGACTGGTTTTCATGAGGTTTTTTTTAATAAGCCGGAGAAGATGAGTCATCATCCTTGGAGCAGCCGGTACCAAGGTTTTTGGTTCACCCCCAAAATCTGCATCCCCGTAATTACCAATAGGATGAACCGTAAGAGTTGGTTCCCCCATTTTACTACGATGTCTCGAAAGAAAAATAGCTATCCTCGGATTCAGATGCAGTTGTGCTTCAATCTCAAGATCGATGTTTTCATGTCGTATTTTTTTATCAGGGATTGTGACCAAGACAAGATTCTTTATGAAACGATGTCTAAAGACAGGAGTGTTGTAAAAGGTTTCCTGTTCGTCCCATGTTGTTTGTTCTAAAAGCCCCTGTTTAATATTTGTACTTGCAGGATCCTCTGCTGAAGAAATAATCAGTACAGTCATTGAATCTATACAATAAAAAGGATGTTATTGTATTTTACGTTAACAGTAGTTCGGCAATCAAGTGAATGAAATAACGATGAGGATTCCTATTTCTGA
>CAZLDE010000016.1:0-15382 GCA_964558215.1 uncultured Thermoplasmatales archaeon | reverse complement strand
ACCCAAGAATCATTAACAGAAGTCATACCATTAAAATTCAGATATATTTATAAACATAACAGAGAATTAATACATCCATTTGGGGGAAATACCATGCCGGAAAAGGAACTATGGAACTCACGGCTCGCATTTGTCATGGCAGCTATTGGTTCTTCAGTCGGCCTTGGAAACGTCTGGAGATTCCCCTATATAGCCTACACAAACGGGGGAGGCGCCTTTCTTATCCCGTATTTTGTTGCACTGTTCACCGCAGGCATCCCCATGCTCATCCTTGAGTTCTCCGTAGGCCACTGGAGCAGACAAGGGGCGCCAGGAAGCTTTAAAAAAATAAAGAAGAAATGGGAATGGATCGGCTGGTGGAGCTCCCTGGTACCTTTCGTCATCGTCACGTACTACATCGTTGTCATGGCATGGTGTTTCTCCTATTTGATTTACTCTGTTGACCTCCGATGGGGGATGAATGCTGAATCATTTTTCCTTACAGATTTTCTCAGTACAACCTCAGGTCCCTGGGACATCGGAGGAATCCGAATCCCTATCCTTCTCAGTCTTATTGTCATGTGGCTACTTGTGTTCATCATCCTGTATAAAGGGGTTGGTAGGATTGGTAAAGTCGTCATGATCACCGTGCCACTCCCATGGATACTGCTTGCCATCCTTACCATCAGAGGATTAACCCTCCCAGGAGCACTTGAGGGAATCAGCTACTACCTGACCCCAAATTTCCAAAAACTCACAGACTTCAACGTCTGGCTTGCCGCCTACGCACAAGTTTTCTTCTCCGTTGGTATCGCCCAGGGAATCATGATCACCTACGCAAGTCATCTTCATAAAAAATCAGACATCTCAAACAACGCCTTCATCATCGCACTCGCAGACTCAGGGACCTCGTTTCTGGCAGGATTTGCCGTGTTCAGCGTCATCGGGTATCTTGCCATGTCCCAGGGCGTCGGTATAGAAAACCTAGGGATCGCCGGCCCAGAGCTTGCCTTCATCACGTACCCAACCGCTATCTCCCTGTTCCCCGTGGCCACCGCTCTCTTCGGCATCTTCTTTTATCTTGCCTTGCTGACGTTTGGGATAGATTCTGCGTTTTCAATGATCGAACCGATGACCGCCGGTGTGCAACACAAGTGGGGGCTGACGAAAGGAAAAGCAACCGCGATCATCTGCCTCGTCGGATTTTTCGCAAGCCTGCTGTTTACTACAGGGAGCGGACTGTACTGGCTGGATATCGTGGATTATTTTGTCTCAAACTTCGGGCTTGTACTTGTAGGACTGGTCGAATGCCTCATTCTTGCATGGGGGTTCCGCATCGCAGTCTTTCGCCAAAACGCAAACAAAACCTCAGATATCAAGATAGGACGATGGTGGGACATCCTGATAAAATACATCGTCCCCTCTATCCTGACAACCCTTCTGCTCGCAGCACTCTACCAGAATATCATCAAACCCCACGTGCAACCCTGGTGGATCGCCCTACTAGGAATACTCCCCTGCATCATCATTTTCCTTGCATCGTTTCTTTTCATGAAACAAAAAGAAAAAACAGAGGAACATCAATGAGTGAACTGCCGATTTCCGCAATCATCATGCTTATTTTTGGTGTAGTTATCTGCTACGGGGGTGTAGCGTATTTCATCTATAGAGCGGCGAAGGCAAGACACAAACAATCAAAGTGATGACATCCTCGGAATGTATTAAAACCTGAACACGATTTCAGTATCATACTAGGTGATGGATGATGGGACAGGGAAAATACATTGGAGTGCTCTCTAGCGGTGGCGATGCTCCAGGCATGAATGCAGCGATACGCGCGGTTGTCCGTACAGGTATCTACCATGGGAACACTATGTTTGGGATCAAACGTGGCTATCAAGGGATGATTGAAGGGGACATCGAACAAATCGACCGTTACTTCGTCAGCAACATCATCAAGGACGGTGGCACCGTTCTTCAGACCGCACGAAGCAGCGGGTTTCTGACAAAAGAAGGACGAGAAAAAGCATTCAAAAGTCTCAAACGCTTCGGCATCGACAGCATCATCGTCATCGGCGGTGATGGCTCGTTCCATGGCTTACATCAACTCATCGAAGAATTCCCAATCCAAGGCATAGGCGTCCCAGGGACGATTGACAACGATCTCTATGGGACCGATTTTACGATTGGTTTTGATACCGCGGTCAACACCGCACTGGAAGCAATCGATAAGGTCCGGGACACCGCGTCATCGCATTCTCGGCTCTTCATCATCGAGGTCATGGGACGGACCTCGGGGTACATCGCGCTGTACACCGGCATCGGCGGTGGTGCAGAGGACATCCTTGTCCCTGAGGCGCCTCTTACGATCCCAAAACTGGTCGAAGAACTAGACAACCAGCATAAAGCAGGCAAGCAGAGCAGCATTATCGTCATTGCTGAGGGGGAAACCGCAGGTGGTGCAGCAGAGATAAAGACAGCCATTGAGAAGGTCATCAACTGGGACATCAAAGTCAGCGTCCTTGGTCATGTGCAACGAGGTGGTTCCCCCTCTGCGTTTGACAGGGTCCTAGCCAGTAGACTCGGATATGAAGCAGTCCTTGCCATCATGAACAACGAGACCGATAAGATGGTTGGGATGGTCAATAAAGCAGTAACCTTGACACCACTCCAGGATACATGGACAAAAAAGAAAGAAATGGATATGACGTATCTCAAGATGAACGAGGTGCTTGCGGCACAACAGCAACTGCCACAGCAAGTACTTGCATAAAAAAAAATCACAAGCAGCTGATGATACCGGTTTCAAATTCCTGTAGTTTCTTTTCAAAACCTATAACATACTCAAACGTAAAATCATACATCACATCGACAAGCAGCAAAGGATCAGGAGGTGCAACCTGAAAATCGACCTTTCGCTCCGGGTGTGATAACGCCTCTCTGATTGCGTCCATACTCAACGATCCGTCCCCTGCTTTTTTCACTGCTGAGACGATACGCCGAATCTGATTCCACAGAAAGGTCTGTGCATAAAAATCAAGGATGAAGAACTCATCATTTTCAGAAAGAACGATGGCATCGATACTTCGGATTGGGTTTTTCAACGGTTCTATGCGTGCGAAATTCTGAAAGTTATGTTCACCGGTGAAAAGAGCGGCAGCGCATAACACCGTGTCGATATCAAGACTGGTTTTTCGGAGATAATACCGATACTGTCTTTGTTTCGCATGACGTGGGTAAAAACCAACATCCACCTCCTTAACCCCGTAGACGAACAGGTCCGGTTCCGACTGTGTTACCCTTGAGAAAACCTCCTCCTTACACAGAGTGGTATGAAAAGCACAGACATTCCCCAGTGCTGAGACACCACGGTCTGTCCGACTCGCAGTACGGAAACAAGAAAGACAGGGATCAACAACAATACCCTGGTCTGCTAACAGTCCTAATAACGTCTGTTCCACAGTCCGTTGTCCTGGTTGGCGGGCATACCCAGAGAACTGCTTCCCATTATACGCGAACTTCAACGCAATCCTCATACGCACCTGACAAGTGTTCCTCCCATAAAACCATATTGATGCAAAGGAGGATAATTCTTTAAAAACAAATCAGATACGACACATAGACAGCATGGCAAGAAAAAAAGAAATAGAAGAAAAACTCAAAGCCGCCGATATAGAAACCGGTGATGTTATTCGCATAACAAAAGAAAACACGCGACATGAAGGAGTGTTGATGCCGCATCATGAGTTCAGCCAGGAGGACATCATAACCATAAAACTAAAAAACGGTTATAACATTGGCATCGCCGTCGACACAAAAACAGAAATCCTCCTTGTAGAGAAACAACAAAAAATAGAAAAGCCAGTAAAAAGAATCCCTTTTGACTCAAAAAAACCAATCATTTCCATCATTGGAACCGGTGGCACCATCGCTTGTTATGTTGATTACCGGACCGGTGCGGTTCATCCTGCGTCATCTGCTGAGCAACTCGCTCTCGCCATACCTGAAATATTTGACATCTGCAATGTAAGATCCCAAGTTGCTTACCAAATGCTCAGTGAAAACGTCGAGATTTCCCAGTGGCAGGGGTTAGCCAAGATCATCTCACAAGAACTCAACAGCGGTGCCACCGGGGTCGTCATCCCCCATGGAACCGATACCCTTGGATACACCGCTGCTGCGTTATCGTTCCTTTTAAAGGATCTTTCTGGCCCTGTGGTGCTCGTCGGAGCCCAACGCTCCAGTGATCGACCATCCTCAGACGCGGCACAGAACCTCATCGATGCAGCACGGGTTGCAGCGACCACAGACCTTGGTGAGGTGGCAGTCGTCATGCATGGGGCGATGTCTGACTCTTTCTCATTGATGCATCGGGGCACCAAGGTAAGAAAATTCCATACATCCAGAAGAGACGCATTTCAGAGTGTCAATGATCAACCCCTAGGGCAAGTTGAAAAGGGAAAAGTGATCTTCACGACATCATATAGAAAGAAAAAACCAGGACCAGTACTCGTTGACACCAGGATGAACGAAGAGGTGGCTCTCGTGTATTTCTATCCGGGCTTGAAACCAGAGGATATCCCAGAGAAAAAAGGGCTTGTTCTTGTGGGAACAGGTCTTGGGCATGTATCAGAAAAACTCCTGCCCCGCATCACCCATTTAGTTAACAACGGGTCTCTGATTGTGATGACGTCACAATGCCTGTTCGGACGGGTCAATATGCATGTCTATTCAGTGGGTCGTGATCTGATTAAAGCAGGTGTCGTCCCTGGTGAGGACATGCTGCCGGAAACCGCGTATATCAAACTCATGTGGGCTCTTGCCCATGCGAAAAACAACCAGGAAGCCAAGTCTCTGATGATCACGAACATCGCTGGTGAGATATCAAAGCGTACACCAACCGATGCGTCTCTCTCAGGGTTCAATGAAACAGGAAAAGAAGAATGCTAAGAAAAGACATTGTGTTGGAAGATGGGACTATCCTTCGGTTTGAACCCTTGAATGGCAAAGAAGACGCTTGCGAGTTTCGGTCTTTTATCAACACACTTGTCCAAGAAAATTTGTATCTTCTGATTGAACGACCTGTCACACTCAAAGAAGAAAAACAATGGCTTCAGAACCAGCTGCAAGCACAACGGAAAGGGGAGCAGATTTTCCTAAAGGCACTTGTTGATGGAAAACTCATTGGCAATGGTTTTGCAAGACCAGGAGTTGGCAGAAACCAGGGGAACGTCAACCTTGGTATTTCACTAGCAAAACAATGGAGAGGAAAAGGCATAGGCCGTTTATTCCTAGAAGAACTCATTCTTTCCTCTGAGAGAAAATGGCATCCGAAGAACATCTATCTGCATGTCGTCACAGCTAATAAAAAGGCACAAAGACTCTACGAATCACTTGGTTTTCGCATCATCGCCAGGCTTCCTGAATGGTTTGAATACGAAAAAAAGTATCTGGATGAGTATATCCTTTTACTTGATAAGAAATGTTTCTCCATTAGGAGAAAAACTCCATAAAAAGGAGTTTATTCAAGCATTAAGAATAATGAGTCATCGAGTCTGACGGTTTTGGCCATTGGTGATGTAATGGTGACTTGTTTTGGTTTGCGGATCTCAACGGTTATATAGGTTTTCGGGTCCATCAGTTGAATATCAGTTTTTGTTTGACTGACCACGATCATCTCCCTGATGAGTTCCCCTCCACCGTAGATCTTGGCAGGAGAGATTTCTTTTCCATCGATCACCTTCTCAACCCAGCTGGACAGCTCAATGGCTCGAACCTTGTTTTCATGAAGGGAAACGATCATAAAAAACGATTCATCGAAGATAAAGAAATCCCCTTTCCGGTACGCGGGAATCCGCACAAGGTATGTCATCCGGTACACCTGCCGGCTGTCTTTCATCCCGGCTTGGGCAGCTGATTGCTTGAAATCACCACCGTATTGCTCCTGTATTTTTTTTGCTATAGAAAAAGCGGTTGTTTTTTCACTTAGGAAAAAATCAAGACCTTCACGCTTCTCACCAATATCGGTGATAAACAATCCTCGCTTGCCGCTCTCCTGATATTGCGTGACCATAGTTTCTACGGTAGACCGGAGGTCTGCTAGCTCCTGGTTGGTGAACGTCCGCTGCTCAGCCCGGATCTGTAAAATCGCCTCATAATAACCCCCTGCTTCTCGTGAGCAAATGTTACAGGTGCTATGTCTAATTCTAACGGTTAGGTGGTGTTGTTCCGTTATTGTTTGATCCTCAAGAACACCGGTGATGGATACGGTGCAGACGATCACTCGGTCTTGTTCGTTGCACTGGCTCTGGATTTGAACGTGTTTTAACTCAGAGCTGATAGTAAAGATATCTCTAATATGCCGTTTGAGAATATCATCAAAAGATTCTTGGACCCAGGTGTTTTTATATTTATAGGAGGAACAGCGAGGGCAGAAGGTAATGTCAAGGATGCTTGGTCCTTTGGAAAACTCTGCCTGCTTCAGATAGCACGCAAGGCAGACTCCGTTACGAAAAATCGGTCCTTCTTTACCGCATTCCACGCAAAACATGCTTTTTTTCCTTCCTGATTATGTTTTTTGGGTGAGATATACACCATAGATTATTAATCCTGCGCCCAGAAGGAAAAACCACGATAGGCTTGCTCCAAGGAAAACGGACATCAGAATCGTAAACAGGGGAATGAAATTTAGAAAAACCGCTGCTTTGCTTGCATCGATATGTTTCAACGCGTAGTACCAACCTAGATACCCAAACAGGGTGCAGGTCAGGGCAAGATAGAGAACAGCAAGCCAACCACTCATTGAGGTATGTTGGAGCATAAATTGAAGATCAAGGGCTACAAAGGGAACATACAACAGCGTACCAAAACTAAACGCATAAGCAGTTATCACAAACTCATCATAGGTTTCTAACAGCCGTTTACCGATAAACGAATACAGGGCCCAGCAAAACGCGGACAACAACATAAGGATCATACCGATGAAAAATAGATTATCAAGGGTCCATTCCTGTCTTTGAATGTCAGAGACCATAATGATAATAACACCGATAAAGGAAAGAACGATTCCTGCGATTCTTTTTCCTGTCAAAGCCTCATATAGAAACAACCCTGAAAGAATCGCGATAAAAATCACATTGGTGTTGATCAGGACAGAGGCAGTAGGAGCATTGGTATAATGGATACCAATGAATTGGAAGAGATACAAGAAAGTTACCCCCGTTAATCCAAGGATCACAAGCCAGGGGAGCTCCCTTCGTGGTATCGTAAGAGGTTTTTTTCTGAGAACGACCAGAAGCAACATGAGAGGTGTTGCGACAAGGAATCGTAAAAACCCAAGATCAATAGGATCCATCTCCTTGGTTGCTACCTCAACGACGAGAAACGACCCTGCCCAGACAAAAGAAACAAGAACAAGGAGAAGTGCCATGAGGAGATTCTTGTTCATGAAAACCGATAAACCCTGCTGTGGATATAAAACGATGTCTTTAAAAAAAATGATACAACCAAAGAAAAAGAATCATCAGCGAGTGGTAAGAAGGAACGAATCAAACACCAAACCATCCGGTTTTATCGCTTCGCATGTCAGTGTCGTCTCATTGACTCTCAGCAGGCAAAAATGGTAGGTCTTCTCTGAGTACACGGTCCAAGGGCTCTGTCCATTGTCGTAAAGTGGGGAACCACCACCACCTATGACGATGTACGTAACATTGTTGATGATGCTGCGTTCATAATTATGGTCATGACCATTGAAAACAATATCGACATGATACCGTTCAAACACTGGCGTCCATAGTTTCTGTAAAATTGTCGTGTTCCCATGGTTTGATGAACTATAGGGTGGGTGGTGAAAAAAGACAATAGTGAATGCTTGGTGATGACTCTGTAGATCATGAAATAGCCAAAGTAACTGCCATAATCGGCATCTATTGCGGATGTTTGAGTCAAGACCAATAAAATGCACCGGTCCATTATCAAATGAATACCAGCGTTCATTATAGGGGAGTGAAAAATAGGAGAAAAACAGATGGCTATAATTTTCGTGATTCCCAAGAACAGGGAAAAGAGTACTGTTATGAATAAACGGGGAAGCAGCAAAAAAATCAATCCAGTTGTCAGGGTTCCTTCCATTATCGACCAGATCCCCAGGTTTGATCACAAACGTAGGGGTGGTTTTTTCTATTGCCTGGGATACCAATAACACGGTCTGCCAGTTATCCCAGTCCCCCTGTGAGTCCCCGTAAGCGACAAATCGAATGGTTTCATTTGGTAGAAACGCTGTCCAGCAGGTGTACAGAGGGCTTTCAGTGTCATCAGAAACAACGGTATAATAATACTTCCTGCCCGCTGCAAGTCCCTTGATTGTGACCTTATGAAACACATGTGCATATGTACATTTTTCCCTACTGACATTGCCAAGCATCGGACTGCTGCCCCAACGCACCTCGTTTTGTGTCGTAGCTGTTGTGGTCGTCCATGAAATGATAATCGAGTCTACTTTTGAACATTGAGGATAAGGACCAACCAGAGTCATGCACGATGCATTCTCCACACAAGATGCCCCTAGAAGAATGAGAATCCAAACAATGAGCAGAACTTTTTGGATGTTTTTTAGCATCAATGCACCTTTCTTCAGATATACTTCTCCATATGAACACTATTGATATAAATTTATTGTTGAAAATTAAATACCATTGAAACAGAAGAAACTGAACAGAGAACCAGTCTGTTATTCATAACAACGAACATCTTTATTGGATTTCAGATAAGAACTGTACAGAACCAAGATAACATTTGTACAACAAGACCCTTTAAACAAAACAGACAAAACAGGGACTGAGGAGTGATAAAAAAATGATGATCGTTGGTCAAGTCTCAAGCCCCGAGGAAGCAATCGAAGTGGAGTTTATCGCAAAATCCTTCGTCGTAGCAAACCGCGCACGCGCCCTTGCCTTGCAGCTCCATGAGGGGTAAGAAAAATGGAGAAAAAAATAAAAAATAAGAAGAACATCCCAAACGATATCCCTATCGTCTGGGTGAATATCGTTGACGGGGAATAAGGCTATTCCCTTCTTATGATTTTTCTATACGAACCGGTTTTTTAGGGTTTTTATGGTTTTTTTTTGTTGTTTTATCATTCCCCTTGTTATTGGAATCATTAATCTTCTTACCGCTCTCCAAGGTTCCATCAGCCAGTCCTTCATCGATGACAAGGTCGTACTCGACCTTATACTCCCCGGGGTCACCATCTGAGAACCTGAAACCTTTCTCACGGCATAAGGTAATCATCGGGAAATTATCCTTCAACACGACACCATTGATCTTAGAAAGGTTCTTGTCTCGGGCGAACTCAATGAGGAAATCAAGGAACTCAGACCCAAGGCCTTGTCGCTGGCATTCATCAGTGACAACCACCGCGAACTCAGCTTCATCTGGTCGGGCAGGCTCCTGAATCAGACGGGCGACGCCAAGAATCTGTTTTTTCTCATCTTTATCCACTTCAGCGACAATCCCCATTTCCCGATCATAATCGATATTGCAGTACCGGGTACGAACCTCATGGGGTGTGTCTTTGATGATTCTGAAGAAACGGAACCGTACGGTCTCCTCTGAGAAGGTCTTAAACATCTCAAGCCACATGTTCTCATCCTCTGGTTTTATCGGTCGAAGGAGGACCTCCTGTCCATCTTTTAAGGTGATATTCTTCATATATTTGGTTGGGTAGGGTGTGATGATGAGATGTGGATGTTTCTCAGGCTCAGGGTCAAGGATGATCCGCGCATCCACCGCTATAAGGTCATTCTCCCGGGGGATTAACGGGTTGATATCGACTTCTTTAATCTCAGGATGATCGATAAGCATCTGTGAAAACTTAATCATGGTTTCTTCGACCTTTTTCATATCAACCGGTGGGATGTTCCGGAACCCTTTCAGAAGCTGATAGGCCTTGGTTTTTTCTATGATACGCTGGGCCAAGGTCTGGTTTAAGGGCGGGAAACCGATTGCCCGGTCCTTGAAAAGTTCTGTGTAGATACCGCCTAGGCCAAACAGGATAACAGAGCCAAACACTGGGTCCTTCTTAGAACCCAGGATGAGTTCATAGCCATGGTTTTTCACTTGTTTCTGGATAGTGACCCCTTGAATCGTCGCATTGGGGACTTTTTCTTTAGCCCGTTTTGTCATCGCTTTGAACGTCGCCTTAACATCATCACCACAACGGAGGTCAAGGACGACTCCACCGACATCGCTTTTATGGCTAATCTGGGGTGATAAAATCTTCATGACGACCGGGTAGCCAATTTTCTCTGCTGCTTTCACCGCTTTTTCTTCAGTTTCCGCTATGATTGGTGTCGTGGTATTAATCCCATAGAGCTCCAGGAATGTTTTTGCTTCACTTTCATTTAACAAGGTTCTCTTTTCTTTTGCAGAGATATCAAGAATCCTTCTTACAATCTCTGTGTGAGCTGGTGTTTTGATATTGAGTTCCTCAGGAGTCTCATATAATTGAGACAAGTGACGCTCGTAATGATAGAGATACATGTAGGATTCCACAGCCTCATCAGGTGATGCATAGGTTGGGATGTTGTTATGGTTAAGGATTTCTCGTGCATGATACACGCTTGCCTCACCAATAAGTGAGGTGAGAATCGGTTTGGTCGATTTTCGTGCGATATCAACAAGTCTATCAGCAAGTTTCTTGGGATCAGCCATAACCTGGGGGACACAGAGGATCAACAGACCATCGATGTTCTTGTCCTCAAGGCAGATTTCGATTGCTTTCTGGTATCGGTCCTCGTCGCCATCTCCGATGATGTCAACAGGGTTTGCATGACTCCAATGTGCTGGCAGCACCTTGTTAAGCTTCTCAATTGTCTCAGGGGACAGGGTGGCTAGTTTACCACCTTTCTCGATAATCGAATCTGTTGTAAGCACACCAGGGCCTCCCGCGTTGGTCACGATCGCGATGTTTGGACCCATCGGACGTGGTTGTTTGGCAAGAATCGAGGAGCAGTTGAACAAATCCATGATGTTCATGACACGGACGACACCTGAGCGTCGGAATGCCGCCTCATAGATTACATCCTCACCAGCAAGAGCTCCAGTATGGGAAGCTGCTGCCTTTGCTCCTTCCTTGTAGCGACCAGATTTAATCACAATGATTGGCTTTGCCCGTGCGAATGCTTTCGTCGCACTCATGAACTTCCGAGCTTCTGTGATTGACTCGATATATAACACGATGCTTCTTGTATGTATGTCCATTCCAAAGTAATCGATAAGGTCACCAAAATCAACATCAAGCATGGAGCCAACGGAGACAAAAGAACTGAACCCGACTTTCGCGGCTGCAGCCCAGTCAAGGATCGCACCGCAGACCGCACCGCTCTGTGAGAGAAGCGCGATAGATCCTTTATCCGGCATAGAGCTAGCGAAAGTTGCATTGAGATTGAGGAACGGCATGATAAAACCGACGCAGTTAGGGCCAATGATACTCAAACCGTATTTTTTCTTAAGCTCAAGCAATCGCTTTTCCCGGGCGACTCCTTCAGGTCCGATCTCTTTAAACCCAGCAGAAATAATAAGAATACCTTTGACCCCTCGGATCCCGCACTGTTCAACAATATCACAGACAACAGATGCAGGTGTGACTATAATGGCTAAATCAACAACCTTTGGTACATCATTGATGGATGGATAGGCTTGTACTCCTTGAATGCTTTCTCGTTTTGAGTTCACGGGGAATACAACCCCTTCATAACCGGATCCAATCAGGTTCCTAAAAATCCTATACCCCGCAGATCCGATTGTCTCACTTGCCCCAATTACTGCGATACTTCGTGGTTTGAATATCTTATCAAGTTTTGCGCCATTCATTGTGCTTCCCTCCATATCAAGAGCTACAGAGCACCGATGCCCCGAAAGCAGAATCGATTATATAATGCTATCGTCCCTTTTTTTCTATAAACGGGTGAAAATAAAAAGAAAAAGGGTTATGCGGATTGCTCCGCCATCGCCTTATACTTTTTATAGCGAGCAACGACCTGCTCTTCAAGCTTTTTATGCAACCGTTCTGCCTCGCCAGGGAAAGTCTTCGTCAACGCTGCATAGCGGACCTCACCCATGATGAAGTCATGAATCGAGCCGTTCGGCTCACCTGAATCCAACTGGAACGGGTTCTTCCCCTCAGCGACAAGGCGAGGATCATATCGATATAGCGGCCAGTATCCGGATTCAACTGCACGTTTCTCCTCTTCCTGGGTCTTCCCCATACCCGCCTTGATCCCATGGTTGATACATGGTGCGTATGCAATAATCAATGAGGGACCCTGATAGGACTCTGCCTCTTTGATCGCTTTCATGAACTGGTTTTTATTCGCCCCCATGGAGACGGATGCGACATAGACATACCCATAGCTAATTGCAATTAACCCAAGATCTTTTTTCTTTGTTTTCTTCCCAGATTCAGCGAACTTCGCTATAGAACCGATCGGTGTAGCTTTGGAGGACTGCCCACCGGTATTAGAATAGAGTTCAGTGTCAAAGACAAGAAGGTTGACATCCTCATTCATCGCGATGACATGGTCAAGCCCACCATAACCGATATCATAAGCCCAGCCATCACCGCCAAGACACCAAATAGATTTCTTCGTAAGCATATCGCGAGATTCCCAGATCTCGTTGAGCTGTGGATCCGTATGACTCTTCTCTAATAATGCTTTAATTTTCTCTGACGCAGCTTTTGACTCCTCTGCATCATACATATGATCAAGCCAATAGGTAAAAGCAGTCTTCAGGTCGCCAGAGGTTTTTTCCATCGCCTGTGTGATGAGATCAGCGAGTTTTTCTCGTCGTTGCATCGTTGCAAGCGCCATACCAAAGCCGTACTCCGCGTTATCCTCAAATAGCGAGTTAGCCCACGCAGGACCATGGCCTTTCTCATTGGTCGTGAAGGGCACGGATGGTGCCGACCCTCCCCAGATGGAAGAACATCCCGTTGCATTGGCAATGATCATCCGATCGCCGAACAGCTGTGTAATCGTCTTTAAATAAGGCGTCTCACCACAGCCTGAACACGCCCCGGAGAACTCAAGGAGCGGCTGTTGGAATTGCGAACCTTTCACAGTGAATTTATCAAATCCCCCAGATCGGATCGGGATTTTCTCACTGTATTGCTGATAGGGGATTTGCGTCTGCATCTGGGCCGCTATTGGTTTCATAACCAGGGCTTTTTCCTTTGCAGGGCAGATATCGGCACAGTTCCCGCATCCCATGCAATCCTCAGGGTATACCTGAATACGGAAGGATAATGCTTCTGCTTCTTTTCCGATTGCTTTTTTCGCGCTATAACCACTTGGTGCTTTCTTCAGCTCCTCAGAGGTCAGCAGCACTGGTCGAATCGCCGCATGGGGACAGACCATTGCGCATTGGTTACATTGGATACATTTGTCGATGAGCCATTCAGGGACGTTTATGGCAACACCGCGTTTCTCGTATCTCGTAGTCCCGGATGGAAAAATACCCGCCGGCGTGAACGCGCTCACTGGAAGCGTATCACCTTGCTGGGCTAGCATCGGACACATCACCTTTGAAATAAACTCAGGAACATCTCTCTTCAATGGTTTTTCAGGGGCCAATGTCGTCCATGAGGAGGGATATCGGATCTCATGTAAACCTTGTAATGCTGCATCGACTGCTTTCCAGTTCATCTCGATGACCGATTGACCCTTTTTCCCGTATGTTTTCGCTATCGCGTCTTTTAGATATTGTATCGCCTCAGTGATTGGAAGAACATTGGAGAGTTTGAAAAACACCGTCTGCATAATCATATTGATCCGGCCGCCAAGACCGATTTGTTCAGCGATTTTCACTGCGTCAATCGTATAGAATTTAAGGTGTTTCTGCGCGATTGTCTTTTTCAGTGAATTGGGCAGACATTTTTCCATGTCTTCAATAGTCCATGATGTGTTAAGCACAAATGTGCCACCATCGCGGATACCTTCCAAGAGATCGTATTTATCAACATAAGAGGGCTGATGACAAGCGATATAATCAGCTTTTTCGATAAGATAGGACGAGTGAATCGGTGATTTTCCAAACCGTAGGTGGGACATAGTGACGCCACCTGATTTCTTTGAATCGTACGCAAAATACCCTTGAACAAACATATCGGTGTTATCCCCGATGATTTTGATAGCATCCTTATTCGCACCAACGGTTCCATCGCCACCGATTCCCCAGAATTTACAGCGAATGAGACCTTCTAGTGCGGTATCGATTTGTTCACCAAGCGGTAGAGATGTGTTGGTGACATCATCGATGATTCCGACTGTGAAATGATTCTTTGGTGCTGTTTGTTTTAAATTATCAAAGACTGCTTTTGCCATGGTGGGGGTGAAATCCTTTGAGCCAAGCCCGTACCTCCCGCCGACGACTATCGGATGGAGGTTTCGATCATAAAGCACGCTGCAGACATCAAGGTATAACGGTTCGCCGAACGCGGCGGTTTCCTTTGTTCGATCAAGCACCGCTATCTTCTTGACGGTCTTTGGTATTGTGTTGATGAAATGTTCCGCCGAGAATGGTCGGTACAATCGTACTTTAATTAATCCGACTTTCTCGCCTTTTTTATTGAGATATCCGACTGTCTCTTCGACAATCTCACAGCCAGACCCCATCATGATGACGACTCGGTCAGCATCTGGTGCGCCGACATAATCGAACAGATGATACGTCCGACCGGTCAGTCCAGCCACCTTTTTCATTTCCTCTTCCACTATTGCAGGTACCTTTTGGTAGAAGGAGTTAGCTGCTTCTGTTAATTGGAAATAAATATCAGGATTCTGAGCGGTACCTCGTTGATGAGGATGTTCCGGGTTTAACGCTCGTTTACGATGTTTCTTTATTGCATCCCAATTGACGAGGTTCTTGATATCCTCGTAGTCAATCATCTCTATTTTCTGGATTTCATGGGACGTACGGAATCCATCAAAGAAATGCAGGAAGGGAACACTCGCTTGCAACGTGGAAAGATGAGCGACCAAGGCAAGGTCCATAACCTCCTGGACCGAGTTAGATGAAAGAATTGCAAACCCTGTCGCTCTGGCTGCCATGACATCTTGATGATCACCAAAAATTGAAAGTGCCTGACCTGCAATCGCA
This sequence comes from uncultured Thermoplasmatales archaeon, assembly GCA_964558215.1. Classification (GTDB taxonomy): domain Archaea; phylum Thermoplasmatota; class E2; order DHVEG-1; family DHVEG-1; genus SM1-50. The sequence continues at coordinate 247 of CAZLDE010000016.1, read as the reverse complement.
CGACCAGTCACATGGAATACACAGGGCATTATTTCCCCTGAAATTTTATACATATTTGGAATCATCAACAGGAGACCCTGCGAGGCGGTAAAGGTCGTTGCACACGCACCAGCGGACAGCGCGCCATGCACTGCACCAGCAGCCCCACCCTCCGACTGCATCTCAGATACCTTGAGAACTTGATCGAAAATGTTTTTCCGACCGTACGCAGCCCATGCATCCACTTCTTCACCCATCGGGGAGGTGG
>CAZLDE010000015.1:0-15469 GCA_964558215.1 uncultured Thermoplasmatales archaeon | reverse complement strand
GAAATAGGAATCCTCATCGTTATTTCATTCACTTGATTGCCGAACTACTGCAAATACCCGAAACTTTTAATCCTCCTACGGAGATATTGCCTGTTCGCGATGGTGCCCTATGGAAGATGATCTGACCTTACTTGGTGTTGTTCCTTCTGATCGGAAAAAACTGGAAAACATGGGTATTACAACCCTTGAACAGATCGCGATTATGTCTGTTTCTTCATTAGGGATGGGCTCTAGCAAAGGGACGATGCTCGTTCAACGGGCACGAAACATCCTAGCCAACGAAAACATCCTTGATATCACCATCACCAACGGAGACCTCATTGAGATTACCTCCAAAAAAACAGACCGCGCGATCATCAAGTCTATTCTTAATGCATTGGATGTATACGTCGTCGGATGGGGGAATGCAGCATTGACCATAGAGGGTAATATTCTGAAGCTCTCACGGAAATCAGAGGCGTTCTCAAAGGTAATTTCAAAAGCTGAAAGCCTTCGGGAGATCCTTGAGTCAAAGAAGATGATGGAACAGGAAAAAAGCGGGATTTACCTTCCTGAGGATGAACTAAGAAAATTTGCTAAAGAACGGGGATTTGACGGTTTCTGGGAGAACGTGTTTCAAGAGATCCATGGCAATGACGTCATGAAGAAGGTCATAGCAGCAAGCATGTTCTCAACCTTCGAAGAACCGGTCCATTCATTGATCATTGGGGAACCAGGCAGCAGTAAAACAATGGCAAAGGAGATTATCACCGAACGTTTTTCTGATATCACCACCATTGGAGCCAACACGACACGATCCGGTCTGGTCTGTCATCTGGGAACCGGAGATCTTGGCGCGTTACCCCATGCGCATAAAAAACTTGTCTTAGTCGATGAGTTTGACAAAATCCCTGGCGAGGACATAGAGTACTGCTACGAACTGCTTTCAAATGGGAAATGCAGCGTGCATTCAGCCAAACTGCATCAAAACATCGAAAGTAGCTTCATCATGATTGCGTTCGCAAACCCGAAATCCCAGGTGTTCGGGAAAAACGCCTTAAAAGACATAGGGCTCTCCCCTCTCCTGATGAGCCGCTGCGCACTGATCGTAAAAGTCCAAAACATCGGTAGGGAAGATCGGCTAAACCTCTTTAAAAAGAAATTTTATGGGACTGGGGAGCTAAAGGAGAAACATGACTATTATGATCAATGGGTGAAACTTGCCAGACGATTCGAACCAACCATCACTGCATCTGAGAAGATCGTAAATAAGTATCTCACGATGATGAATGATATCGTCGAAGACCACTACAACACCTCACTACGAAGAGATCTTCGCATGTCTGATTACCTCCGCAGGATTCCCCTTGCGATTGCTCGTTCCTCGTTTAGTCCCGTCGACAACAAGGTGTTGCTCATGGCAGAGACACTAATACAAGAATCAATTGAGACATGGGAATGAAGGTGAAGGAGACATGATGGATTTCTCCATTGATCCAAAGGATGTATCCACTATCTTAAAGGAATTCATTAAAACCTATCTGGAAAGCTCAGGGTGCTCAAACGTCGTCCTAGGCCTTTCCGGTGGTGTCGATTCTGCTGTAAGCGCTGTCCTCTGCAAGCAAGCAGTGGGGAATAAAAACCTCCAATGCGTCTTTCTGCCTGATGAGGCGACCCCGGCTCTTGACCGTAGACATGTCAGGCTTTTTCTAGATACCTTTCATGTCCGCTGTAAAGAAATAGAGATATCACCGTTTGTGGCCTCTTTTCAGAAGACCCTGCGACAGACAAAGAAAATAACCCTGGCAAATATCAAACCACGGGTTCGGATGATCTTGTTATACCAGTATGCAAATGAAACCGGCGGTCTTGTGTGCGGTACGTCCAATAAATCAGAGATATTGGTCGGTTATTTTACGAAGTATGGGGATGGTGGTGTTGACATTCAACCCCTTGGCGATCTGTATAAGACACAGGTGTATCAACTGGCAAAATACCTGAAAATCCCTGCACCAATCATCAGAAAACCACCCACTGCAGGGCTCTGGGTGGGACAAACCGATGAAAAAGATCTTCGCATGAGCTACGATACCCTTGATAAAATCCTCTACGGACTAGAACTGAAAATCAAGGACGAAGATATTCAACGAACCGCTGCTGTGACCAAAGCACAAGTCGAACGGATAAGAACCATGCGAATATACAGTCAGCATAAACGCCGATTCCCACTTGTCCCAAAGATAGGAGTTAGGACACCAGGTCTTGACTGGCGGTCCCCTGTCCAAGAAGGATAAACCTTTTTTTTAAAGGAATTTCCACAGCGTAAATGACCGTGTTGCACTATACCCTCTGGTATCATAGGCAACGACGCTTACAGTATGCCTGAGCAACGTAAGACTGTTCCAGGTCCAGCTGTACGGTTCTTCGAAATCTGTTACAGTTAAAGAACCATCGACATAAAACTCTACTTTTTCGATTCCAAAGTCTGTGCTCGTCGCAGTCGCCTCGATAGTGATTTTACCAATGCTCAAAGGCATAAAGAAAGGTAGGATCTTCTTATCAAAGATATAAAGTGCGTTCTCTGGTTTTGTGACCTTCATCTGGATATACGCTGGCACACACAGGGTGGGGTCTCCAAACACGACCATCCCATAGTACCATTCTTTCTCCCATTGTAAATAAGGTGCTTGAGTGTCGAACCATAGACGGAACGATTCACCAATGCTTTTTCCCTCACCAAGTGGTTGAGTAAAGTCCTTAAAGTTTAGCATACTCCCACTTTTCGAGGAGGCGACCGCTATTAACCCATAGGTCGTGTGAAATACGTATGATCCAGCAAGATAATTCTGATCGGTGAATCTTCCTGGGCCGCATGCGAAGAGATTATAAAACAGAACCGGTGGGTCACGATTCTGAATATCTTCTGAGAACACCCAGTTCCCATGATCAAAAAAACCACCAAGGTTAAATGGATATCCATCACCAATTCCTCGTTCCCAAGAACCATACGGGGCTGGATCGCCCTGGCTTGGTGTCACGTTTCCTTCATCACCAAGATAATCGGTGCTCAGACGTGTTTGTTTGTCTGGGTTGGCATATGGACCATTCACTAACCAGGTACCGATATAGCTAAGGGGAACCGGAGCTGGATCAAAGCTAAGACCGCTGACAGCGCCACCCTGTGGTGTACAAAAACGGGCGCTGAAACCATGGTCCCCCATCCATTCCGAGATTTTGATGAGCAATCTGTTTTCACCGGATTGAAGTGTCACGTTGACTTTTTTCATATCTGCTTCAAAACCGCCGTATCGATTATCGTATAAGACTTCGTTACCGTTTAACCAGACACGAGCACCATCATCATACCCCATCCACAATTGACACGTTGTTTGTTCAGTCGCATATACACGGACAAATGCGTAACAAACCCCATAGTCAGCTTCATCACAATAGTCTGCCATGTTAACATAGGGGTACCCCAAATTATACTCCGTCCATTCCTTATCCCCCATCACTTCACCTTCGAGAGGATTAATGGATTCTTCACTTACGCCAAGATAATTCGTGGTAAGATACTGCCAGAAATTATCTGAAGTATCCTGATGAAATCCGTTCAGGAGAAAACCTCTGATATAGTCTGCTTCAGCTCCATGTTCCACGGGATCGCTGAGTTGATAGCTTAGATCTGGGAAAGAAACATCATTCATATCCCGGATCTGAACAGAAAATCGATAATCTCCGCCGTCCTGACTTATTTTGCAAAGAAGTTGATTCCATCCGGAGTTCAAAGAAATATTTGTATTAAATTGATCTGGGGTCCATCCGCCGTATCGATCTTTTGTGATGACGTTTACTCCATTGACCCATGCTTTTATCCCATCATCGGACCCAAGTAAAAGTTTCGCGGGTCGTGCCGTTGGACTATGGACATAGATATGAGCATAGGCGGCGGACTCGGTTGGACGAGTGCTGAAAAAATGCCCTCCTGAGTAACTATGGACACAGACTTGGACGAAATGTTGGCCGAGGTCCATCTGGTTCAGATAATCTTCAGCCGTGGTGAAATACCCGTAATCATGTCGGGTCACATTCGCTCCGTAAATCAGGTCAAGGTTGACATCCATGTCAAACCAGTCTTCTTCGACGTACTCAAGACCACGCCAGGGTTGCGTCAGATTCCCTGTTCGGTAGGCATGAGCTTTTGTGAAATAGTCGTTGATCATGTTTGCTTCACTGTCGTATTGGAGGGTTGTTGTGTAAATCCGACCCACGTACACCTCGGGGCCCATGTCACCGGATCCTGCTGTATGCACCTCGTAGATTCCATCAGCGTTATTATCCTGCCAGGTCCCATCAAGATCCATGTAAAACAGATCACTGGGGAATTGATCACCGGAGACCTCTGCCCATGCGGCAGTGATGTCCCCGACGAAAAGTATCCCGGTGCTCCCCACGGAATATCGTTCGTGTATCCATGATTTGATTTCCTGTGGAGTACCTCCGGAGACTTGTTGGAGGAACACATGATATCCTTCCGATTCGAGGTCAGAGAGATATTGCGAGATGCTATCGGAAATAGAAGGATATATCGTTTCATTAACGAGGATTGACAACGAATTATTCTCAGAAAGCACTGCTGGGTTCATCTCGAATGATGATGAGAAACAAGCAGGTGTTGGAGAGTGGCTCTTGAGGTATTCATCATAAGTGCCTGGTAATTCTCCCTCAGGGGCATACCAGACGAGTTTTTCAATGGATTGCCCATCCTGTCTATTCATATCACCTTCATGAGATGAGGTTGTATTCTTTTGTAGCATCTCAGATGTCGTGCCACCTTGGATTAATGTTGCTGATGATATCAGAATCATGGAAACAACAATAAACGCTACAGTAATTTTTTTCTTCATGGAATCCCCCTAAAGTTTCTTTGTATATATACCTATTAGAATCCTGTGTTTTTTAAATGTTTTGTCCCTTATATTCTTACCTGGAAAAAAATCCTTGATGATTTTCTTTAGATAAAATGGAACTTCTTCCCTGTGATTATCTCGTAAGCCTCTTTGTATTTCTTTGAGGTTTCTGCAATGATCTCCAGGGGGAGTTTCGGTGGAGGTGAGTTGTGATCCCATCCTGTTGAGTTCAGATAATCCCGGACGTATTGTTTATCAAAACTAGGTTGTGGTTTTCCTGGTTGGTAGCCTTCCGCTGGCCAGAACCGGGAGGAATCTGGGGTTAGAGCTTCATCGATCCAGATGATTTCGTCATTATACATGCCGAACTCAAATTTTGTGTCAGCGATGATGATGCCTCGTTTTTTTGCGTATTTCACAGCGGTGTCATAGATTTTTAATGAATAATCATTTAAGATGTCTCCAACGTCTGAACCAACGATTTTTTTCATCTCGGTTATCGAGATGTTGAGGTCATGGCCTTCTTTTGCTTTCGTTGAAGGTGTGAAGAGTGGTTCTGGGAACGGGTCTGATTCTTTGAGGCCGCCGGGGAGTTTTACCCCACAAACCGTTCCATCCTTTTTATACGAGCTCCAGGCTGACCCGGAAAGATAACCCCGTACGATGCATTCGATGGGGATGACCTTTGTTTTTTTAACAAGCATGCTGCGGTATTGTAGCTGTTTTTTAAAAGGGTGTAATTCCTTTGGGAACTCAGAAACCTCAGTGGAAATAACATGGTTTGGGATGCTTTTTTTTGTATAGTCAAACCAGAATTTCGACAGTTGAGTCAGACAGGCTCCTTTTGAAGGTATTGGGTCTGGTAGCACGACATCAAAAGCGGAGAGACGGTCGGTTGCGATCAATAAGATGTTATTGTTTATTTCATAGACGTCTCGTACTTTTCCTTTATTGAGTATTTTTACGGGTAATTCTGTTTCGATAACGATTGGTGCGTTCATATGATACTCCCCTATGATATTTTTGCGCCTTCTTTCACCGGGCGGTCTGTGGTGATGATGATTCCTTTTGTTTTCAATGGGTTGCCTTTATACACCGCGTTTCCTTTTGCGTCAATGACCATTGGTGCGAGTTTAAATGCATCAAATTCAAGGATGGGTGCTGGTTCACGGACGATGCCGTCGATGCCAACTTCTGCCCCCGGGGTGCTCTCTTTTGGGTCAAGGAGGGAGACGACATGGTCTGCATCGGTTGCAGCAAGCAGCATCCCTTTTGATTCAACCCCGCGGATGACCGCTGGTTTGAGGTTGACGACCATCACAATGGATTTTCCTGTGATTTCTTCTTTGGGGTAGTATGGTTTCATCCCGGCGACAATCGTTCGTTTCCCAAGTGGACCGAGATCAACCTGCATGACGTATAACTTGTCAGCCTGCGGATGATCCGATACTTCAAGGATTTTGGCGACTCGAAGATCGAGTTTTGAGAAGGGATCTGTGGTTATCACAATGTCCGTTAATTCAAGTTTCTTAAATAAAGGTGTCGGTGTTTCAAGCGATGTACCCGAAGGAAGTTCAAGGAGCGCATCATCCCAATGTTGGATAGGCATTGGGTGTCCAAGCATGTTCCAGATTCTTGCCGAGGAGAATGGAAGATAGGGGGTCATGCAGACGGCAAGAGCTTGTACAAGTCGAAGACTGATGTGGAGGACTGTTTTACATCGCTCTGGATCTGTTTTTATTAACGTCCAGGGTTGATTATGGTCGAAGTACACGTTTCCTTGTTGTGCCAGGTTCATGACTGCTCGTAATCCTTTTTTAAAGGAGCATTGTTCGAGAGCGTCTGCGACTTCTTTGTGGGTTTCTTGGATCCGTTGGAGCAGGTCCTTGTCAGCATCAGTGAGTGCGCCTGGTTCAGGGATTGAACCGAAGTTCTTGCTGGTGAAGGTCACCACGCGGTGGATGAGATTCCCATAGGTTCCTAGCAGTTCATCATTGTTTTTAGAGACAAAATCATTCCAGGTCCAGTCTGCATCCTTATTCTCTGGCATGTTTATAGAAAGATAGTATCGGACCACATCAGGGTCGAACCGTGACAGTATCTCTGGGACCCAGATACCCACGCCTCTGCTTTTTGAAAATTGCTCTCCTTTTAAGGTGAGATACTCATTGGCCGGGATGTTGTATGGTAGGTTCAAGTTTTCGTCGTATCCCATAAGGATAGAAGGCCAGATGATGGAATGGAATGGGATGTTGTCTTTAGCTAGGAAATAATAATGTTTTGCTGCTGGGTTCTTCCACCATTCCTGCCATATTGCTGGTTCCTTCTGTTGTTTTGCCCATTCTTTACTTGCCGAGAGATACCCGATGACTGCATCAAACCAGACGTAGATGCGTTTCTGCTCAAAACCAAACACGGGAACCTTGATGCCCCAGGTGATGTCTCGGGTAATCGCACGGTCATGCAGTCCGTTTTGTAGCCAGTTATTGGTAAATTTCAGGACATTTGCCTTCCAGTAGTTCTTCTGCTCTAACCATTTCATGAGTTTTGATTCGAATTTGCTGAGGGCAAAGAAGAGATGTTCTGTTTTTTGTTTGACCGGTGTTCCTCCACATACCTTGCATTTGACGTCGAGTAACTCGAAGGTGTCAAGGAGTTTACCGCAGTTGTCGCATTGATCGCCTCGTGCTCCTTCCTTGTGGCAGTAGGGACAGGTTCCCTCCACATACCGGTCCGGGAGGAACCTTGCACAGGTTGGACAGTACAGGGCATCGATGCTTTTCCGGTGGATGAGGTTCTTCTGATAGAGGTTTAGGAAGATTTCTTGAACGATGGTTTCATGATTCGTCGTGGTGGTTCGGGTGAAAAGATCAAAGGAGATACCAAGCTGTTTCATATTTTCCAGGTGTTCTTTATGGAATCGGTCTACGATTGCTTGTGGTGTGGTATGTTCTTTGTCTGCCGTAATTGTGATAGGAGTTCCATGTTCGTCGCTCCCAGAAACCATGAGCACCTCTCTTTTTTGTAACCGGTTGTATCTAGCGAAGATATCGGCGGGTAGGTAACAGCCTGCGATATGTCCGAGATGTAATGAACCGTTTGCGTACGGCCAAGCGACTCCTATAAATATTTTCTCATCCATGGAAATCCTGACTGAATACCAAGCACAACATTTAAATATGACGCAAGTTCTATACACTAGTATTAAGTATCAACTTAATGAAAAATGGTACTTTATTAGCTTAAGATTACCGATTTACTTCCTCTCGAAATATATGAAAAATAAGATTAATACTTGAGGGAAAAAAACCTCTGCCACTGCGCGCAGAACCAGGTGCTATTTTTCAAAGAGTTGATGTGAATTAGAGGTGAAGATACATGGTCATAGACCCATCAACTACAAAATACTTAATTAAAGCCAAAATAAAAGCAGATGGAATTATCGAGAAATCCGATGTCGTCGGAGCTATCTTTGGTCAAACGGAAGGGCTCCTTGGAGATGAACTAGATCTTCGTGAATTACAACGATCTGCCCGTGTCGGAAGAATCGAAGTTGAGCTTGATTCGAAAAACGGGAAAAGCGATGGGGTTCTCACGTTACCAACCTCGTTAGATAAGGTGGAAACCGTCATCCTTGCCGCCGCCTTTGAAAGTATCGACCGTGTCGGTCCTTGTAAAGCGACGATTCATGTCGAAGAAGTCGAGGATGTGCGGGTGTCACGACGAAAGCAGGTGATAGATAGAGCCAAAATCTTGCTTAATGAGGTCATGGAAAAAAGCAAGACTGACAGTGAAAGTATCGCGGAGAACGTCCGGCAGGCTGTTCAAGTAGAGGAGATTACAAGCTATGGTCATGATCATTGCCCTGCTGGTCCGAACATCAATGATAGTGATGCGATTGTGATTGTCGAAGGACGTCGTGATGTGCTGAACCTTTTGAAGTATGGTATTAAAAACGTCATTGCGGTCGGAGGCACGAATGTTCCACGGACCGTCATTGATCTTTCCAGAGAAAAAATCACCACGGTTTTTGTCGACGGTGATCGCGGTGGGGAACTGATTCTCCGTGAGTTGTTGCAGGTCGCTGATGTTGATTTTATCGCCAGAGCCCCGCAGACTAGAGAAGTTGAGGAAATGCCCCAGAAGCTTATCATGAAGTCTTTGAAGAACAAGATCCCTCGTGAGCAGTACATGGATATGTACAATATTAAAATCGAGGGAAAGGGCTCAGATGACAAACGTCAAGACAACGGTGAGAAACAACCGCAGAAGATGAAGAAAGAGTTTTTCTCAAAGAAAAAAGAGCAACAGCCAGCCCGTAAGGAAGACGATGCTCCAACCGCTGTCGAAGAACCAGTGATTACCACTGAGAAACAGAAGAATTATGAGACTATTCTTAATGAGATTTCTGGTTCGTTAAAAGCAGTGTTGTTGGATGAGAATGGTAAGGAGATACGTACGATTCCTGTCCGCGAGCTTACTGATGAGATCAAGAAAGGCGATAACGTATCTGCTGTGGTGTTCGATGGTATTGTCACTCAGCGTTTATTGGATATTGCAAACAACAAGAACGTCCGGGAGATTGTTGGGATCAAACTAGGCAATGTCGTCAAAATGCCTAAAGCAGTCAAAGTGTTGACAAAAAATGACTTTCAATGATTTTATAACATACAAGACGCGTTAACAATCGTGCGATTGCAAAACAATCTCATTGGAAACCACCGTGAAAAAATATAAAAGTCTTTATAGTATTCTTGGCATGGGAAAGGCAAGAACAATGCAGAAAGACGAACTCATTCAACTCCACACGTTTTTGTATCAGATCCGAAGCCAATTGGAACAGATCTGTGAAAATAACGGTTGTAATCACGATTCCTACGAGAAACTCGAGATTACTCCCTATCAAATTCACAAATCAAAACGCGAACATAAACTTGCTGTTTTTACCTTAAGCAAGGATATCGCAGGAATGCTTTCAACAAACAATGGTGATCCCGGTTTAGAGAAAATTGCCAGCCGCTTGGATCAAATGGCAATACGGTTCATGACCGAAAAGGAAAAAGAGAACCATCGATTATAATTCTTTTGTCATGCTGTATGCGTCTTGCCCATTTTGATAGAAATGCGGCAGGATTTCTCTGAGGATAAACCCTTGTTTTTTATAGAACTCAAGAGCAGTATGGTTGGTGGTGCGAACCTCAAGATCGAGCCGTTTGACCCGATGTGTTTTCATCTCTGAGAGGAACGCTGTGAGGAGCGCTTTCCCGATACCTTGCTTTCGAAACCTTTCTTTTACGGATAACATCAGGATTCGTGCGGTCATCGGTGTTGTTCTATTACCGATAAGAAACCCAATGATGTTTGTATTGTTCAATGCGACAAAAAAACTGTCAGGGGATGCCTCATAGAATTGATTAAAAATGGCAGGATTGTATCGTTCAGGGAGGGTTTCGTATGCAAGAGCAATCACTGGGATGATGTCGCTAGCCTGTACACGTCTGACTGTCAGCACAGACAACGAACAGGCTTCTTGGTATAAATCGTTAGCGGTATGTTTAAGAATACTCTGGAAATATGGGTCGATTCGAGGTGTTTAGTATCAATATCGATGATGTCAAGGTCACTCGAATCATCTTTGAACGTTTTTCAAAGGAATTCAGTCAGAATATTGATGTGGATGTTGCTATCGCTGGTGCCGGTCCTGCAGGTTTGACTGCCGCAAAGTATCTTGCTGATGCTGGAAAAAAAACCATTGTATTTGAACGGAAGCTTTCTATTGGTGGTGGCATGTGGGGTGGAGGGATGACGTTTCCTGTGATTGTTGTACAAAAACAATCAAAATACATCCTTGAGGATATCGGGGTGCAGATTACAGACGAAGGCGATGGGTATTATAGTGCTGATTCCATCGAGGTCACCACGAAGCTTTGCTCTGCTGCTATAGACGCTGGCGTGCGTATTTTCAATACTATCTCTGTTGAGGATGTCTTGTTTGATAAAAAGAAGGTCAACGGATTTGTGATTAACTGGAGTGCTGTGGAGATTGCAGGCTTACATGTGGACCCATTATCCATTCGTGCCCGCTATTGTGTGGATGCGACGGGCCATGCTGCTGAAATCTGTAAGATTGTGCGACAGAAGGTTGGTGCTCTGAATACACCAAGTGGTGATCTGGAGAAAGAGCGTTCCATGTGCGCGGAGATCGGAGAAAAAACGGTTGTGGAAAACACAAAGGAAGTCTATCCCGGTCTTTTTGTTGCTGGTATGGGGGCTAATGCAGTCTATGGTGCGCCTCGTATGGGTCCGATCTTCGGCGGTATGCTTCTTTCCGGGGAGAAAGTCGCAAAATTAATCCTGAAAAAACTCAAATAAAATTCGATTAAGTTTTTTTTTTTTTGGCGATTTTTGCTGTCGACATGTTGTCAAGCTTGTGTTATAAAAATTTTATTGCAAAAGAATTAAAAAGATAAATGTATATTACTCTGCATATCAAATATAGTTAAGTCGGGAGGTAAAAAAATGAAGAGAAAAAATTTTAGGAAAGACGAACGCGGGGATGTCTTAGGCATCCCGATGTATCTGATCATAATCATGATTGTTGCAGTCGCAGTGATTGCAGCAGTCGTCTTTATGATTCCAAAGGCAACAAGAGCAATGAACGCACAGGTAACCGGTAATGCACTCATCGCAGAAAGCCCGGGAACAAAGGGGGCAGGATTGTTTACCTTCTCCAAGACCTATACGATCTGGGTAAAGGTGACGACGAACGATGAACGTGCAGACCCTATCGCGGATGCAACGGTTACCTTAGTTGGGTCCGGGGTCGCGGGTCAAGGAAAAACCCTGACAAATGGGAGTGCGAAAATCACAGGGATTAAGCCTATACTGGATCCCAATGTCAACGAGGCGTACCTACGACTCACCGTGAAAGCCACAGGCTTTGATGATTTTATTGACACAAAGGCAGTCACGGTGGTTAGACTAGGATAGATTCTTTAGGGAAGAATCTACAGTGAAACTAGGAGTCCTCCACAGCACTCTTTGAGAATATTTGAGGTGGTGAGATATTTTATGTTAGTGAGAAAAAAGAAGGAACATGTACAGAAGAAAAAAAAGATGCTGGATTCAACAGGCGCTGAGGATACCCTGCAATCGTTACGCAGTTGGATACGGAAAATAGAACAGACCACAACAAGTGTCAGTTCCCGTTTGTCCGCTGTTGAGAAACGATTATCTGGGGGAACAATGGAGTCTCCTTTGGTGGGTCATCGTATAATGGAAGGACCCGTGGAGACGTTCTTACTGAGTATAAAAAAGGAGAATGTCAGCGGAGCTGCTCGGTTGCTTGATGGGGAGCTTTCTTTTCTGCATAATGAGCTGGTGTCACAAAAACTGGAGACAGACGACCTAAAAACCCATCTTGAAGCGCTTGAAAAAACGAACACCGTAGTCACGGAGGGGCTCCAAGGAACGCAGGATGTGATTTCTGAGTTGAAAACCACGCTAGAAACAGAGATGAAACAGACACGGCATCATGAACCCCTTGTGATGCATCTCGGTGCGTTAGAGTTCCCGATAGAATTTACCGGGATTATCGGTGGTTCGCTAGCTTTTGTAATTGCATTTCTGGTGCTTATCAATCAGAAGGAGATTTTACTCTCACCAGTCTTTCTTGTGATAGTGGGTCTTCTTCTCCTTGGGTTTGCGCTGGTAAAGATGGTCCGTTCACGTTCCAGGGCCTTCTTGTCCCCCTCCTTTGGACTGCCCCTTGATACACCATCCGGACAGATAAACCCTGTTGCTTGTGAACGAAAACAAGGATAATTTTTTTTTTTTTTAATCTCTGATCCCCTTTTCACTGACTGAAAAAACAGCTTCTCCTTCGGGCAGATGTGGCGAATCGATAAGTCGAGCTATCCGTTTCCCGCCCTTGCTTTTCCGAAGGTATAATCGAAATGTCGCTGTATGACCAACAATATGTCCCCCGATTGGTCGGGTTGGATCACCAAAGAAGGCATCTGGTTTTGCAGCGACCTGATTTGTCACGACAACCACACCGTTATAGAGATCACTCCAGCGGAGGAGGTCATGCATATGTTTATTGAGCTTCTGCTGGCGGTCCGCAAGAGCACCTCTTCCCACAAACTCAGCACGGAACTGGCTGGTCAAGGAGTCAACAATCAGAAGACGTGCAGGAAACTCCTTTGTCAGCTCCATGACCTTATCGACCAAAAGCATCTGATGACTCGAGTTGTACGCTCGTGCGACATGGATTTTATTGAGGACTTCATCAGCGTCAAGCTCGTAGGCCTCTGCCATCTGAATGATGCGGTCCGGGCGGAAGGTATTTTCTGTGTCTATGTAAAAAACATGACTGTCCAATCCCCCTTTCTCAACAGGAAATTGTACATTGACGCACAACTGATGAGCTAATTGTGTTTTCCCAGAACCAAACTCACCGAACAACTCTGTGATTGCTTGGCTGTCAAATCCTTTTCCTCCCATCAGATCGTCAAATGCTTTTGAGCCGGTCGTAATAGACCCTATTTTTGCCCTGCGTTCGAGCAGTGCTGTCCCGGTTTCAAAACTCCCAATATCTGCTTGTTTTCGTGCTGCTTGGATGATTTTTGCAGCAGTTGGTTCACCAATCTCTGCGACCTCTGATAGTTCCTTTGGTGATGAAACCGCAATACTCATCATGTCTGCATATCCTGCTTCTATTAATTTGTCCGCTATTGCTGGTCCAACTCCAGGTAAATCGTTCAACGGCGACTCATTCACCTTATCTTTTCCCATAAGAGCTCCCTTTTGTAAAGAGAAAAGAAAAGATGTTTATAAACATGTGGATAGGAAGACTGAAAGTATCGGATTCTAGGAGAGTTTTTCTTGTGAATTCTGAAATGAAGAGGAATCCGTTTCCTCAATATGGAAATGATATAAAAAAATTTTACATAAAAAATTTTATATAAAATATAAAAAATAAGATGAAGTGGATTATTTCGGAAACATTTAAATAAAAAGAGGTCTATGATGTAACACATGGGGAATGATTTATGAAAATATTAAACAGAACGAAAATGGTAATACAAGCTAGTGTCATCCTCGCTATTGCGGTAGCATTTGTAATGCCGGCAACAGCAATGATTGAAAATTCGAACCACTACATAACAAGGCAAACGGAGTCTACTTTTCCAAGAAGCGCTGAATGGATAGAGCAAGCCTCAGGTTTCTGGGAGGCATCCCGCGGTATTCACTATATGCATGCTGTCGATGAAAATATTTGCTGGGCAGTCGGTTATGACGGAAGCGGAGCCAATGCACCGGTTCAAGAGTTTACCCGCACTACCAACGGTGGCGAACTCTGGGAAGCTGATATCATCGATGGAGCACCAACCGGTGGAGACACTGCCATGATTTTTGCATTAGATGACATGACCGCATGGGTTCCTATCCATACCGGAACTCCTCAAGGAATATGGAAAACATCAGATGGAGGAGTTACTTGGGCTCAACAAACCACCGCGGATTTCACCGGGGGATTCCCAAACTGTGTGCATTTCTGGAATGACAATGACGGATGGTGTATGGGGGACCCAGTTGATGGGTATTTTGAAATTTATACAACAACTGATGGCGGAGAGAACTGGATCCGTGTACCTTCAGAAAATATTCCAGCACCATTGTCTTCAATAGAATATGGGGTCGTTGGATACTATGATGTTATCGGTGATACGGTATGGTTCGGGACACAAGATCAAACGAATGGAGGACGTGTCTTTAAATCGATTGATAAAGGAAACCACTGGACTGTTTCTGATGTGATCTTCCCTGATGTTGGCGCGTATGTCGATATCCGGTTCAAGGACGCATTACATGGACTTGCAATGGACAAAAATTTCGAAATCGCAGCCTTAGCAGAAACCTCTGATGGTGGGGAAACCTGGACGCTTATTTCACAAACTGGAACATGTTATGCTGCTGATCTTGATTATGTACCCGGAACGGAAAATATGTATGTCAGTACCGGTGTAAGCTCCGCAAATATCGCATACCGGGGTGCTTCCTATAGTTTAGACGGGGGTCACACTTGGATAACCTGGGATGAAATGTATGATGTTCAATTATTTGGCACATCCTGGATCGAAGGAAGGATCGGATGGGCTGGTACTTTCAATACCGATGAAACAACCGGTGGAGTATTCAAACACATTCCATCAGGGACACCGCAGCCAGAGCTCAGTATCGGGATTACTGGTGGTACAGGGTTTACTGTCGACATAACTAATGTTGGTGAAGCGGATGCGACCAATGTCGTCTGCAACATCGGAATCACTGGTGGTCTATTCATAATACCAAAGGAATTCTCAGGTAATCAAACGACTCTCGGTGTTGGTGAAACTCTCAGCATACTATGTAAACCAAAAGGGATTGGCTTAGGCTTAATCCTGCCGATACCTACGATCAAAATGGATGTCATCTGTGATGAAGGTATAAGCGCCACAAGATCAGCACAAGCAAAAATATTCTTCTCGAAAGTGACCTTGTCATAAAAAACGAGAAGTTTTTTTTTTTTTTTTTTT
>CAZLDE010000014.1:0-16587 GCA_964558215.1 uncultured Thermoplasmatales archaeon | reverse complement strand
AGAGATAATATTTAACGGTTCGAAGAGTTTCGATCTTGATGGAACAATTACCAATTATTTGTGGGATTTCGGTGATGGTACAACAGCAAACGATTCAATAGCGACACATGCGTATTATTCAAGTGGGTCCTATACTGTGACGTTAGCTGTTACCGATGACCAAGGAAGAAAGGGAACGAACCAGACCCGTGTCACAGTGATCCCATTCTCTCAACATATGATACCAATTGATCAACTTGCCCTTATTAACACAAGATATAATCTAAATCTCAGTGAACCTTTCTTTTGCTACGATTCCAATGGAAACGGAGTTGTAGATACATTTGTAGATCCTGCCCAGGTACTTACAACCATTCATGATAAGCCAGTAAATTTCAACGGCAACATTTTATTTTTGATTTCAATCGGTGAAGATGCTGTTCCTGAGTTCTTTTGGGAAACGACGACCGATCTTATTTTCCCTATTACACATACGATAGGTATAATCCAGAACAAGATAGTCGATGATTTAAATGAACAAGCTAAATTATATGTGACAGTGGACAAGGGACAGTGGATCTATATAGAAATCGATGATCCATACCCTAATTCACCAATAACCATTACTACGAAGGGTAGGATGCTTTCTGCAGACAATTTTTGGAGGAAAAATCAAAAAATATATGTCTTTGACGATCCTGAAACTACCTATGAATTTCTTTTTTTTAATATTTTCCCGCCGCTTAGTGTGGTCTTTTCACCAGTAGATGGTGGAGTGATTGATGGTGATTACCCAACGATCAGAATTACGTATAACGAACCGGTGACCATCATCTCTGCGATATTTAACCAAAACAATATTGATACGGAGTTAATCCGTTTAGATGATAAAAGTTATTTGTACACACCCCCCGGGTATCTGGAAAATGGGACGTATGAATTTGAAATCCAGGCACAGGCTCTGCAAGGAAAAGGATATCTTGTCTCTTCGGTTGTTTATTTTTATTTTTCCTACGAGGCAGCTCCTCAGAAGAGTTTTCTGGAAAACAACTGGTTTTTGATACTCACAGGTATTTTGGTCGGTATGATAGGAGGTATGCTAGTATTCTTCAGAATGAAGAATGTCACCATTGATGGATTCATCTATCTGAGGAATAGAAAAATCATCCCGTTTTTTAAATCTGTTATCGTTGGACCGGTAAGTATCCAGATACCTCAGGAGCAGTTTAGTAAAGCCGAATTTTATGTTGATGGACAATTAAAAGATGAAGTGACATCATTTCCGGTCCGCTGGCAGTGGAACGAAAAAGCGTTTCTAAAGCATACGCTTGAAACAAAAATTTATGACCAAGAAGGAAACAGCACTTCAATTGGTGAATTAGAGTTCTTTATTTTCAACCCGTTAAAAGGCAAACAATTTTAAACAATCGATTCGTCCTTAGTTGAAGTGTCTTTTCCAGAGAGAAACGTTAAACCTTCTTCGGTTAGTTCAATTTCGTTATATGACACATAATGAAGTAGTTCATTTTGTAGCAATTTACGGACGATTTGTTCAAATTCGATTTTTGAGACATGGAGAACCACGGATGCTGTTTCTGCATCCATATCTCGGGATTGTAGCATCTTTAAAAGCTCGATTTCTTTGTCGGTGAGCATGACTTCGTCTTGATAATCAGCAGAGGGGTCCTCATACTCCTGGGTGAGATTTGTGACATAACTTTCAATGATTGTATCAAGGTTCAGGCGATCGAGTTCTTTTCCCTCTTTACTATAGAGGACACAGGTTTTTTGTAATGGATCATATCTCCAGGATCCTACATTTTTCCAGCTATACCCAAGAAGACTCACATCATCTCGGTGAATGATACTATCACTGGTTCGCCTCATTTGTGTCTGTTGTTTCTTCTTTCGGTGTTGTCTATGCATGTAACGTTGCTCGGTCTGGAGAAGCGCTAAATCGACACCATAGTTACGCAGCTGGGTGATTATCTGTTCTCCAGCTTGTTGCTTGAGTTCTTTTATAAAAAATAAACCTGTTTTTCCAACAAGGTCCATGTAGACAATCCTAATTATCGCTTCTATTGCAGTTCCCAAACGGGAAGGATCAACGGTGTTTATTTCTTCAGAGATGTTGATGATAATCTCTGAGTTTGTGAACTCTGGATTTTCAACATTTACATATTTTAAAAAGTCGTAATTTTGTTCTAATGTTTTAAGGATAGCACCTATGACTGTTGCTGCAAAAGTTTGTGATGTTCGCCGGCTTGCTACAGAATATAATGTGCGAAGGATTCCACCGATGACCTCTGTGTTTTTTAGATCAGTCATACGTCATCACGTTTTAAAATCAACAATCATTTTGTAGATATACGGAAGCTGTATTATAAATCTGCTTCCTTTGCCAACCTCACTTTCAGCCCATATCGTTCCGTTATGTTTTTTTATAATTTCTTTTGATATAAATAATCCAAGACCAGTACCTTCATTATTGCGGTCTTCGCCAGTGTATGCTTGATAAAATTTTGTAAAAATTTTTTTGATTTCATCTTGAGAAATCCCAATCCCTGTGTCTACAACAGCAATTAAAATATGATTATCCTTCTTTTCAACATCTAAACCGATGAACCCACAGTCTGTGAATTTAAGGGAATTACCTATAAGGTTTTTCAATACCTGAGATAAACGAATTTTGTCACCAATGACATGGGGCAGTTGGGTTGGGATATTGACGCGGAATTCTAGTTTTTTGTTTATGATTGCCGGTCTCATGTCCTCGATGATTTCATTGAGGAACTCAACAGGATCTATTTTTTCCATGTCAAATCGCATCGTGTCACTATCAAGTCGTGCGACATCTAAGATGTCGTTGACCAGTTTCAAAAGTCGTTCTGCGTTTCGAAGACTGATTTTCGCCCAATTCCTAATCTTTTCATTGCTTTCATTGTCGTGAATAATGAGATCCAGGTATCCTTTTATAGGAGTGACTGGCGAGCGAAGTTCATGAGCTGCGATGTTCATGAACTCTGTCTTCAAGCGTTCGTTTTTCTTTAATTCGTCTTCGATTTCCCTTCGCTGAGTGATATCACGGACGGTACAAACGACACCACCAAATTCTGTTTGTTTCGTCAAGGGTGCTATGTTGACCTCGATTGGAGTTATATCACCATTACCTGATACAAGTTCCAATTCAACGTTCTCAATCTTATCGTTTTTCTTTCGTACATCAATAAAAATTTGTTGGAAGAAATAGACTGAATCCTCGAGAAGATAGTTCCTGAACGGTGTTGCTAATATCTGGCTTTTTCTTCGTCCACATAGTTTTTCAAACGAAGGATTTACATAGGTGAGCCGCCCTAGTGAATCTGTCGTAAATACGCCATCAGCAGATGTTTCAGCAAGGATACGATATTTCTCCTCTGATTTTACAAGTTCTTCCCAGACCTTCTTACGGTCTGTGATATCCTCGATTGATCCTACGACATATTCCGGTGCATTTTTTTCATCGAAAATGGTGGTAAAGGTGTCCCGCATCCACCGGTATCCTCGAGTTTTATGTTTGAAGCGATATTCGATTGATTGAACGGTATTTTCTTTTAGTTCATGGGATTTAATCATTTCGAGATGCTGGGTCCATTGAAGAGAATCCTCAGGATGGATGAATTCTTCTATCTTTTTTATGGGATAAGCGATTATTTCCTTTGGCCCGTATCCTATAATTTTTATTGAAGAGGGGCTGACATAGTCACAAGTTTGATTCTTTATATTGAACTGATAGAGCATATCAAGGGAATTTTCCAAAACCACCTGGAATCTCTTTTCACTGTCACTTGGTGTTTCAACTGCGTTGCAGCTTTGATTGTTTTCGATAAAAAAACCCATGATTGAAATAGGTTGAGCCGATTCATTTTTTATTATATTTGCATAAAGTTTTGCCTGGAATGCAGCCCCAACTTTTCTTAGGCCGGTTATTTCACCAATCCATTGCTCTTTGTGGTTCAGTGTCTGAATAATCTCATTAGTTTGTTCTTTCGTCGTCCAGAATTTTGTCACTGGTTTTCCTATGATATCTTTATTGTGAGTATAACCCCACATTCGGAGAAATGAATCATTTGCATAGGTTATTTTTCCGTTCAGGTCAATTAAGGTAATTGGACAAATGGAGGAGGCTATGGCGTTTTCTTTGATTTTCATGATTTCTTCATTGCATTTTTGTGTGGTGACATCAGAGAGAACAACAAGGTATCCGTAACTCTTTTCTTGTTCGTTTAAAAGAGGTGATGCATAAATGATGCCTCTCCGGTGCTTATTGTGTTTCGAAATGACATCGATTTCAACGGGTTCGATTTTTTTGGTGGCTTTTCCCTTTGAAAAAATCTTTTTTATCGTTCGTTTTGACTCTTTTGTAAACAAGGGCAAATTATGAAAATTTATCCCTTTCATTTGATGAGGTGAAAAGGTGACCCATTCTGTGACTGTCTCATTTGCATCTACTATCACACCATCTTTATCTATAAGAAGGATCGCATGGGGAAAAAAGTCAAACATCATGCGATGTTGGTTTTCCTTTTCCAATAACTTGTCTTGTGTTTTTTTATTCTCAGTGATATCCTTTGAGATTACCAAAACCTCATTTATTTGAGAAGTCAAAGTATCTTTCACAGGATTAATGGTCCTAGCAAACCAATTTCCATTCGTACTATGCATATCTTTCAGAGGTAGGCCATGCTCCAAGACCCAAGAGAGCTTTTTTGTAAACTCCTTAGTTTCGTCAGGTGAATGAAAATCATGATAGGTTTTTCCTAACACGTCTTTACGTGTACGACCAAGTATTGATAGGTACACGTTATTAATCATAAGATATCGACAATTAGCATCTAAGAGGTACATTGAATCCTCGGAATATTGAATGATAGACTCAAGATGTTTTTCATTACGTTTTTGTCCCGATATATTTTTTATGATGTACAGATATCCTAGATTTTTTCCATTATCGGTTTTTAAATTACAAAAGGAAACAACGACATCTATTGTTACTTGGTTTTTCGCAAGTATCTTTGTTTCTGTGTTATGTTGAAGACCCAGATGATCTTCTAATTTTCTTTCCAATGTTGACCATTCATTTGTTGAATGGAGCGAAGCAACTGATTGCAAATATAGTTCGACATCCGTTTTTTCGAGGAGAGTTTCAGTGTAAGCATTCCAAGAGATAATGCGTTTTTTTGTATCAAGAACAAGAATAGCAAGCAGCGAATTTTCAAACGCATTGCGATAGATTACTGAAAGATGGTCAGGACTAAGGGTATTACATCGTGTCTGAAAAGGTTCTAAAAGGACGGTTGAAGTATCTGAATTCTCTCTGAAGAGATCATCTGATTTTGATATCGTCTTAATACTGCTTGAGGCTTTGTCCTGAGATTTCCTTATCTGTTCTTCCTGTCGCAATATTTTTACGATTTCAGGTTCACTTGTCATGATTCCCTGCCCAGGAATACCTGTGAATATTTTTGCATCCCATTTTTGCAACCCGTGTGAAATAAAAAACCTATTGTTTGTTTAAGTTTTTAATATCTTATCGACCCTCTGTAAGAGGGTCTCTTTGTCAAATGGTTTCATAATGTAATCTGCCAATCCTTCATCAATCAAGACCTGTTTTCTTTTCTCTGAGATGTCTAAGACACTCATGAATGCGACTTTGATGTCTTTGTTTTTCTTTTTGATGCGGTTAAAAACATCCCAGCCGCTCATACCAGGCATCATAATATCTAATAAAACTAAATCAACCTTTTCTTTTTCAAGTCTGCGTAATGCTTCCTCACCACTATATGATGGCACGACAGTATATCCCCCTAGTTCCAGGACAGTTCTTGTCAAATCAACAATATCAGGTTCGTTGTCAACGACCATAATTTTTTTCATGGTATAATCTCCTCATCCATGTTCGTAAGGCTGATTTAGCTATAAGAAGATATCGTAAAATGTTTATTATAATTATTCTTTTTTTGTATTATTGTTACTGGCTTATTTAAGAAAAAGAAAAGTATAAAATCTCATCAACGATATGATTTTTGATAAAACCTGATGGATGCACCATGAAGAAAAATGAAAATATCTTTATTTCTTTGGAGTTACAAAGGAATTGGGATTTAAAAGCACTATCGCTTAGCATTCAGTTCGACAGAAATGCTCCTAATTTTTCAGAGGAAAATGAAAGTATAAACTGGTCTCCTACACCAGATGAGCTCGATTTTATAAAAGAAGCTTTTGAGCTCATCGGAGGCAATAACGTTCAAATAAAAGATATGAAAGAGACCAAAGAGGTCGAGAGCACACCAGAATTAGGCATGGAAACAGCAGAGCATTCACATCGCTCTTCCGAGATACGGATTGCTCCTTTACCAAACGACTTAACCGTTGAAGTAACAGAAGGCACAAGAGCACCTCATCTCAAGAAGAAGGATTATGAGGAAAAAATTTTCATACAAGCAGATGAGAAAAAAATCGATGAAATATTAAAACGGAAAAAACAGCAGTATGAAACAGATGATGATACAGAAATTGCCGATAAAATGATAAAACAAAAAAAGAAGAAATAATGCCTCCTGTAGTCATTTAAGAATCAAAGAGGAATTTTAGCGGGGATATTGTATTTTTTATGGTATTTTGAAAGGATATCATTCAATTCTGTCATGTAGGTTTTATCAGGTTTGATATTATGTTCATACAAGGAATTATATCTTTGAAGGAGAGCGGGATAGTGTTTTTTTATCAAATTTCGAAAATGCTGTTTTTGATCCCCCTTTAATTCTAAGTATTTATGAAGTAGATATTGGGCATCATTACTCTGCGCCGCTTGAAACATTGTATCTATCTCAGTGTCGGAGAGATAAGGTATGAGGGGGATGAAGGCGATTCCTGCCTTGATATGAGGTATACGAAGTGTTTGTAGGGTCCTCATCCGTTCTAAAGGAGAAGGGACCACTGGTTCAAAGATACGAACGATCTTATCATTCAAAGATAATATACTTATTGTTACTATGCAATCCAATTGAGTGATAAGATCAAGGTCCCTTAGAACTAAAGGTGATTTTGTGAGGATATGGCAAGAAAAATTATGGTCTTTTATGGTTTCAAGAACACGTTTTGTTATTTCATATTCTTTTTCTGCATTTTGATAAGGGTCATGGACTGACCCTATGATGATCCGACCGTGGTTTATCGATGTCAGTTCTTTTTTTAATACATCGATGATATTTTTTTTTATGTAGATTGTGTTTTCAAAGGAGGAATCACAGTACTGACAGCCGAATTCACAGTTTTGATAAGGATCTAGACAATAGTCACCATAAAAAAGCGAGTCTCTTTTCACAATCCTTTTAATGATCGAATCGCAGTTGATCGATTTGTACTCCATTCACATCTCCTTTGGAGCGGAAATCCCTAGTAAATCAAGGGCATTGTGAAGAACGATTTTTGTTGCTTGTACAAGGGCAAGTCGGGAGGAGCGAAGCGAACTGTTTTCCTCGGAGAGTACAGGGCAATCTCGATAGAATTGATTGAAAGCTGAGGCTGTTTCGAAAAGGTAGGTTGTCATAAGATGTGGTTTGTAGCTGTTACATGCATCTTCAATTATAAGTGGGAATCTGGCTAGTTTTTTGATCAGTGTGATTTCCGATTCATGGGTCAATAACGCAGGGTCAAAGATATGATCCTTGATTCTTATTTTGGAAAGGATACTGCATGCCCTCGCATGGGAGTATTGAATGAAAGGAACAGCATTACCTTCGAAATTCAGGGCATCTTCCCAGGTAAATACAATGTCTTTTTCTGGTTGAACTTTTATGATATTGTATCGTAAAGACCCGATACCGATTAGTTCTGCGATTTTTCTCATTTCTGATTCTTCGAGTTCGTCGGATCTCCTTTTCCTTATTTCTTCATAGGCGTGTTCGATGCATTCATCTATTAGTTCATCAAGATAGACGACCCGCCCTTTTCGGGTAGACATTTTTCCACCAGGTAATGAGACAAATGCGTAGAAGACAACCTGAGGAAGGATCTTGGTTTTTAGAAGTTCGAGAGCGACTGCAACTTGCTTGGATTCCAGTTTATGGTCCTCCCCAAGGATATTTATGAGGATGTCTGCTTGATTTGCTTTCCATCGATGATAGGTAATATCCCTTGTCGCATAGAGTGTGGTACCATTGCTTCTTAAAAAGAAAAACTTGGTATTTCTTCCATGGATGCCAAATGGTTCCATGTCAATATAGAATGCTTTATCTTCCTCACGGCAGTATTGTGTTTGTTTTAGTTCTTTGACCACCTGGTCAACGCTTTTGTCGTATACGAAGGTTGATTCAGGAATGTACGTATCAATGGTGATGTTTATTCGTTGTAGACTTTGTCGTATGCCAGTAAGCACGGGAGCGTAGGCTGTATGGATCAATTCAATAGTTTTTTCATCTCCCTGTTCCAATTTCTTAACGATTTCACTAATCTGCTCAGCTATGGTGGAATCCTGTCCCATGCGCTCAGTTGCAATCTGATAGTATCCAACCATTTGATGATCGGCTTTTTTATTGTCCGACGAGGGTATTTCTTTATGTTTCAGATTCGTTACCCCCCACGCTAGAATTGCCACTTGTTTTCCCATGTCATCAAGATAGAATTGTGATTCTACATCGTATCCTGCTGCTTTGAAGAGCCTTACAAGAGTATCACCGATGATGGGGTTTCTTGCACGACCAACATGCAATGGACCATTTGGGTTTGCAGAGGTATGTTCGATAATCACTTTTTTATCCTTTTTTTCAAGATAACCATACATTTCTTTTTTTTCTAAAACTGATTGGAGTGTGAGAGATGTCAGTTCAGTAGTATTTATGAAAAAGTTCACGTAACTACCTTTTGCCTCTATTTTCGCAATCCAATTGCTTTTTGGACTGTCCTTTACAATCTGAGTTGCGATGTCGACAGGGGATTTTTTCAAAAGAGGAGCGAGTGGGAAGCAAGGGAAAGCGAAATCACCCATGTTTTCTGGTGGGGTTTCAATTTTGATATCAAAATCAACGTTATATTTTGAGGTGGCTTTTTGAATTTTTGATTTGATTTCATTTTTGCATTCTTCAAGTGGATACATACTATACTGCGGAAATTGTCTTGGTGTTATAAGGTTTTGTTATCGTTTTTTGTTTGTGATACCGCTTGTCCTAGAGCGAGGAAAACCATCTAGATTTATATGTAATAAATGTATTAACCATCCAATCGGGATGGGTTGCATGGGAAAAACAATAGCACTTAAACTAACAAAAAAAGAGGAACAAATTATCGCAGAACTCAATAAACTGGGATTGAGTAATAGTGATCTTTTAAGAAACGCCCTTCGTGAATACTTAGCTTATATTCATGAATCATCTTCTGAGGACAATGAGCTAAAAAACATTTTTATTAAACAAGAAGACAAACAGACAAGATTATTTGATACCTTTAAGGAATTGAAACAAGAGATTAAGCAGTTACGAGAAGAGATGAAAAAAACTCAAAAGCAATTTGAAAACGACATGACCTTACTCCAGAGACGATTGTATCTGCTTTCTGTTAGCCATCCAATCGCAGCTCAAGATTCACCATTACGGAAAGAGCATATTGTTCATGATATTCATCAGGAAGTTGATGAATTTCTTCAGAAACAGTAACAGATAAAACAGAGGGAAAAAAAAAAACCCGGCGGATTGTTTCCTTGGTTAAGGTTATGTGATAAAATATTCTTTTACGGTCTGTAATAGCTGCCGTGTGTCGAAAGGTTTGGTAATGTAATTTTTAATGTATTGTTTGAGGTCATCCATTTTCCAATCGCATTCATCCTTTGCCGATATCATAGAGATAATATTGCCTTGATTAAGACCCTTGGTTACAATTTCACGAATGGTCGCCCATCCATCCATATGAGGCATCATGATATCCATGAGTATAACGCCTTTAAATCCCTGTTCAAGTTCTTCTATGCAGTCTTTGCCACACGGGACGGTGTATACCTCAAATCCTTCGGATTCAAACAGTTCTCTGACCGTGATAAGAATATCAGGATCATCATCCACAATCATAATTTTTTTTTGCATCCGAATTCAAAAGGGAAACAGGTGGTACGGTTATTAATTTTTTGTAATATATTCAATGAAAATATGTTATATGCACTGAATCGATGAAACGAAACCGAAAAAAAAGTATTTTTTTTACGTAATCATAGGGTCAAATGTATCTGTACTGTTAGGGGATCGTGGGTGGTCCCGCCCGTTTAATCTTTTTGCTATCTGGTGTAAAAAATTCTTTTCAACCATTTCTACTTGTCTTTTACTGAGGTTTGTCTTCCTAATCAGTATTTCCCCTCGTTCGTTGATGACCTCGATGATGCCTCTCTCTGGGTCTGAGATTACTTTGAATGTTTTTCCTTTTGTTTGGAGCCAGTCCCAGATGTGTTCACTAGTCATAAAAATTCCTTAATAAGTATATAATTTTATGTTAGTTTATTGGTATTTAAACATTCCGATATAATCAGGTGAAAACCTGAAGGAGTGAAAGAATGCTTCTCTTTTCTGTGGTCATATTTTCAGTCTGACAGATTTACACCTTATGTTTATATAGTCGTAATAAGAGAAATTGACGCGGTAAACATTAAAGAGATGGAAAAAGATAGTGTTTACCTTGAGAGTGAAGTGTGAGTGAATTTCGAATCCCTAATATAAAGCTTGAAATGATAAGGGAAGAAGAGGTGGTGTTGAAAACCCAAATCCCTGGGTTTGATGAATTATTTACAGAGGGGGGTATACCAAAGAGAAACGCTATTTTAGTCGCTGGGGGGACAGGCACCGGAAAGAGCACCCTGTGCAGACAAATCTGTTATAATCTTGTTATACAGGGTAAGCATTGTATGTATGTGAGTTTTGAGGAGAGTATCGAGAAAATTGAGCGAAGTATGTCTGCGTTTGGTTGGGATGCGAAAAGATACGTTGATTCGGGACATTTGCTCATCCAGAAGATTAATCCTCTGGATATTCTTCGAATGAAATTCGGTTCAGTGAGCGGGTCTGGTTCGGCGACAGAGTTATCCTATAAGATTAAACCATTGATTATCCCAAAGGATTTTAATCCGGAGGTCATCGTCGTTGATTCATTAACCGCTGTTATCTCTGCGTCTATTAGTAAGGAGAAAAACTACCGGGTGTATCTGCAGCAGCTGTTTAATTTCTTTGAAGACACCCATGCAACATCATTTTTAATAACAGAGACGGAGCCTATACCCACGAGGTTTAGTGAGACAGGAATTGAAGAATTTTTAGCGGATGGAATTATTGTGTTATATAATCTCCAGCTTGGTGATTGCCGGCAGAACGCTATTGAAGTTCTGAAGATGCGATATTCAAATCATCAGAAGAAAATCTTTTCGATGGAAATTTACAATAAGGGGATAAAGGTGTTTCCTGATCGACAGTTATCGTTGCCTGTCTAAAGATAGGTAAATGGTTCTTTTCTGTCACCGATTTTGTTCAGGGCATAGGTTGCAAAGATGAGTTCTATGGTTTTTACTTGTTGTCTTGAAAGGCCAGTCCGACGCAGGATGATGTTGTCGCATTCGTCATAAATTGAGATGGTACCTGATTCTCTGTTTGAGATGGCTTTAAGTATTCTGTTGTTTTGCACCCATATCCAGATTTTAATGCCCTTCGTGCTCATGTTTTCATTCTCATTTATCAATGTTATATATTTCATTTTATAAATATATAAATATTTTCATAAATATTAATATACTACAACGAAACCATGTCAATAATCAACATGCAAAAAGAATTTCGAGATAACAAATTAATTATATATCCACAATTATACTGAGGCGAGGGTGGAATATGGCGCTCATCCAAACTGATACTAACGCGACAGTGGGTAAAACGGAACGTGTGAAAACAGGCATTAAAGGACTTGATGAATTAATCTCAGGAGGCCTCCCTAAAGAGAGCATCACTCTTGTCTCAGGACCACCAGGAAGCGGTAAATCCATTTTCTGTTATCAATTCATTGCCCAAGGTGTACAGGAAGGCAAAAAATGCCTTTATCTAACACTGGATAAGAAAATCGAAGGACTATTGCTGCAAGCCTCAGAGTTGGGACTGAATTTTGCACCAGCAATACAAACGGGGCAAGTGAAATTCTTATTCCTCAATATCAACAAAAAACTCATCTATGAAAGTATGATCAACGAAATCCTCTCAGGAAATTATGACCGTATCGTCCTGGACTCGATAACACCCTTATCCGAAATGCCGATCTATATCAACAACCCTGAATTCACTAGTGAGGTTGACAACATTGACCATGATGAAATAAGCTCCGGGAACTTTCCGGTGAGACGGCTCCACCTCCATTACATCATGAACGCGTTAGAAACAGCAAAATGTACCGCTGTCGTGACCTCAGAACTCCCACCCGGTTCAGCACATTACTCCCGCGATGGGCTCTCTGAATTCCTCGCAGACGCAGTTATTATCCTGAGTCTAGACCCGACAATGGACCGCCGTAAACTTGCTGTTATGAAAATGCGAAGCACCAAACACACACTTAAGCCACAGAACATAGAAATCGGCAAGGGTGGCATGCAAATAGTCTAAGAACATGTTCCGTTACAGACCACCCAAACAGCTCCGAGCGCTTTTCATCATCCATTATGCGCCATTGCTCCTGATTATCCTCATAGGACCTCTTACCGCCTATTCCGGTGTCTGGGAGATACCATTACCGAAGCTTCTGACGATTATTTCAGGATGTATCGTTTTTCTTCTTGGCACATATGTCTATTTCAAATGGGAAATCTTTTGGCATAAAACGTACAAAGGACAGCTTGTGACAGATGGGATCTTTCAACATATTCGGCATCCCCATTACACCTCCATTCTCATCGTTGGATTCGGCCTGGCGTTGTTTTTCTATTCACTCCTTGCAGTTGCCATCGCTGTGATTGCCATCCCAATAATGATCTGGAGTATTATCGATGAAGAAAAGGTACTGATGAAACAGTATGGGGTGCCCTATAAAGAATATATGAAAAAGGTGCCCTGGAGGATTATCCCAAGGATCTTCTGATGATCCTGACATAATTTCCTTTGATTATTCGCATTCAATTTTTGGAGGCATCCATTCTCTTTTCTTGAAAAAGAGGTATATCATATAGGTGCACAGGATCGTTGAAACCACCAATATTATAATAATCCACGGCCATTCAATAAGATCATTTATTTTACCGATACCAAATATCGTTGCTAACGTGTTTGGGACAAGACCCGCAGTCGCCAACACAGCAAGCCAAGTTGCAATAAAAGCCAACCTGTTGTTCAGCATCTGTAATTGGTTATTATAAATGGTCTGCAGCACCTCTAAACCAGATGCAAGCACCTCACTCATATGTTCACTGAGTGCAATCTGTCTGTTAATATCGTCACCTAGGATACCGATACGTTGTAAAAGCTTCTGATTATCTGAGACAGTCTCGGCATCCCCATACCGTAACGAGTTAATCACATCCCATGACGCCCAAAGGGTGTTCAGATAGGTGATCAACGCATGCTTCATCTTATAGATGTCATTGCCGATTTCAACCCGGGGCGCTTTTGGGTCAATCATGTATTTTCCTAGTTCATCGCCTTCTTCTTCGATTTTCCGCAGACCATTGAAATTCTTCTGATTATTCTCATCAATGATACGAGTAAGAAGAATTGTCAGTCTGTCGTTCCAAAGCAGATCATGACGAATTTTTTTCATGAAGATATCCGCATAACGGTAGATTTTTTGTAAACGGATGACTTCTTTCGGATGAATCGTGAGTATCAAATTTTTTCTGACCAAAATAAGCAAAGGATAGACCTTGATATCGAATTTATCCACTCGTACTGCTGGTAACATTAAACCTAACTCTATATCAAGATCCTCATAAGCTGAATAAGGGTCTGCCAGCACACTTGCAACAAGCTGCAAACTAAACTTCAGTGATGACGCGATAACAAAACTTTCCTCGTTGATATTCTCAACGGTAAAATCCATCCATTCTAAAGCATCTTCTTGTAAATGTCCGACAATTTCAGAGATATCGTCACTTTCTCTTTTTGTTGTGACACCATCTTTTGAGAGTGAGACGTAGAAAGCGCTTTTTTGTATCTTTTCGGCTTCGCCCATGACCACTCACCCTGCATGAGATTTAGCAATAGACTGAGACTACATCAGCAGGGTGCATATAAAACTACGTTTGACGGTATCATAGAATCATCAGAAAAGAAGAGCGGACCTGTCGGGATTTGAACCCGAGTCAGAGGCTCCGGAGGCCTCTGTGATATCCAAGCTACACTACAGGCCCAAGACAACCCGGCTAATCTGCAGAAGAATTAATAGGTTTTGCGCCGCGTTTCTTCTTTGTTTATAAATATCGTTTTACACAAAGAGGCAATATTACGACAGGAAGCTAAAAACACTATGATAAAAATGAGGTAAAAGAAATCTTACTGTATATCTATGGTTTTGGTGCCTCGTTTTCCTGTTTCTTTGTTTTAAACTCAGTATAACCGCATTTACCGCAACTTGATCGATCTTTATGATCTGCAAGGAATACTCCATCTCCACATTTCGGGCAGCTTTTCCGTTGCCGAACAATCTTATCACCTTCAACTTTAAACACTTCTCTTTTTTCCATGACTTCTTCCTTCTTTCTTTAGGTTTGTTTCTCAGCAGACGGTGCCTTGGTTTCTGCTTTTGCAGGCTTTTCCTTTGGTGCCTCTTTCTTTCCGGCTCCTTCTTTTTGGGCTTCTTTTTTTGCTTTTTTCTTTGTCCCCAGACCATTGCGCTTCAGGATGGGATCTGCTTCCCGTGCTTTTGCATCTTCAATAGAGTGATAAATTTTCGCATACCCAACTGTTTTCCGGGAGCCAAAAGAGGAATGCATCGCATCAACCATAATCGTTTCTTTCTTGGCACCGAGTTTCTCAGCAAGTTCACCGCGTATCAACTCTCGTTTTGGAGTACCTTCACCTTCATGAAGAACTGTAAAACGAATCTCTGTTCTGCCAAGCAAGACATTATCAACTTTCGATTGAATCTCAATTTCCATAGGACATCACATTCTATCTAATACTTCTTTTACCTTCTGTTTATGAGCCGTTGTTGTTTGTACGACCACGACCCCCTTATTCGGCAATCCATATATTACTGTTACGCCTGGAGGCGCAAGGTAAATTGCAGCCAAAGATGCAAGGTCCTCCTCCCCTTCGACCTCGATACAGACAGGGCCAGCCTGCAGATTCTGAAAAACGCTTTTAATCGTATCCCATAACTCATCAGATATCGTTCCTGGAGGGTTTTTTATCTGAAGATGGATCTTCCCAAAAGATTGGATGCATGCTTTCATCTCTGCGGGGTATGGTTTGCGTTCCAGGATATAATCGACGATACAGAGGACTGGAGAAAACCCGTGCTTAAGAAGGGTGTAGGTGACCTTGTCTCCGACAGAAACAATGTACTTTTCGTTTTTAAGGAGCTTAAGAAGGGTTGCTTCATCAACCAACTGCCCAATGTAGCCTTTCAAGGTGTCCTTGAGATCATTAGGTAAGACATACATCCTTAACTTACCTTCAAGGCATATTTCCCAGGTTTTGTGATATTCATCTTCTTGGCCACCTGGGAATGTTCCGGGTCACGAACAATAACATATCCCCGCCATCGGCTTACTGTCTGATCAGAACAGTTTGGACAGCGGTCCTTTTCCGTTAACAAATGACAGGATTTACATGCATTTAATGTTTTCATTTTTTCTCCCTTTGTTCATCTTTTTTTTCTTTTCGATCTTCCCGTTTTTTTTCGCCTCGTTTTTCGTCTTTTGGTTCCGTGAGCCATTCATGGGTACCTAACGCAGGTTGTCGCATGGTCAGACCGATTTTGCTTTCTCGGGCGGACAATTCGTTTAAACTAACGGCGACGATTCGGGCGCGTAGCGCATCACCGATTTTAAGGATCCGTTTTGTTTCTTTACCTTGAATACGTCCGCTTTCTGCATCAACATCTACATAGTCGTTCATAATTTGGCTCATATGAAGGAGGGCATCAAGAGGACCGATATGACAAAAAGCACCGAACTCAACGATTTCACAGACTATACCGTCAACAATTTCCTGAAGAAGGGGATTGAAGGTGAGAGCTTCAAATTCGACTTTCTGATACATGCCCCCATCACCATGGATTACGATACCATCACCAAGAGGTGTGATGTTGTCAACAACGACAATGAGCCCATGGTTCCGCCGGATGGTCCCTTCAAATGTTTTCTGGACGATATCTTTAATAGCTTCGTTTAAATCTTCACCAAATCGCTCTGGAGGTACTCGGATCGTATCATTAATTTTTGCTAAGGCGTACATTATCTCACTTTTTTTATCCTTGATTAAAGTTCGAACTGGAATGGTCTTATTCCTTAAATTCTTTTTGAGTGGCTAAACTGGCTGAAAAACAGGGTGAAATTTCTTCTAATAACCTAAAAAACCTTCATAGATTCCTTGTTAAGGAGAAGATTTATAAAATACTCAC
>CAZLDE010000013.1:0-19262 GCA_964558215.1 uncultured Thermoplasmatales archaeon | reverse complement strand
CTTGCGATGAAAACTCTCGTATTGGTCTGATATAAAACCAAAAAGACACAAAACAAAGCTCCCTGTATACACCACCCTTTTCATCTCAAAAGTTTATAACATTGCATTTTATTCCTGTTTGCGATGAAAAAACTCAAAGCCATCTGGCAACTCATGCGTCTCGAACACGGGGTGATGTTGTTTCTCGCCATCCTAATCGGTTCCCTTATCTCCCAAAAGACGTTGTATGACAACCTAAACCTCCCCCTGATGAATATCGTTCTTACCTTTTTTGTCGCACTCTTCTTAGAGGCAAGCACCTTTGCCTTAAATGATTACTATGACATGGAGATCGACCGGATCAACAAAAGAACAGACCGACCATTGGTTCGAGGTGATGTCTCTCCGAAGACCGCGTTGGTCCTTTTTTACGTGCTTTTTCCCCTCGGTCTTCTCTGCTCCTTTTTTGTCAACATGACCTGTTTTGTCATCGCACTTATCACCGCGCTTATCTCGGTCCTCTATGATATCAAGATGAAAAAAATCAAACTGATTGGAAATTTTTATATCGCCTATATCATGGCGATCCCGTTTATCTTCGGGGGAGCAACAGTCCTGGGCAACGATGCGTTCTCCCTTGGAGTCATCAACCCGGTCATCTACATCATCGCACTGATCGCGTTTGTTGCCGGAGCCGGCAGGGAGATTATGAAGGATGTCATGGATTTCGAAGGAGACCAGATAAAAGGAGTCAAATCCTTCCCCCGCTACATCGGAAAACGCGCCTCAAGTGGTGTTGCCGCGATGCTCTATCTCTTCGCCATCGCGCTAAGCTTTCTACCCTTCTTTTTAGAAGGTTTCGGGGTCTATTACAGGAACATAACCTATTTTATCCTGATACTTATCACAGATTCGATGTTGCTAAGCACCTGTCTGCAGCTGATGTTCAAAAGCGAACCACGGATGTCGTTTCTTCGGAAATACACGCTTGTTGCTATTTTCATTGGTCTTCTCGCATTCCTTGTTGGTGCATTCATAGGAGGCTAAGAACATGCTTCAAGATATCGCTGGGGTTGCCGCGGTCTATATCTATGTCGCCGTTCTCATCGTCTTTACCGAAAAAGTCTTTTCA
The DNA here is from genome assembly GCA_964558215.1 of uncultured Thermoplasmatales archaeon. Taxonomy (GTDB): domain Archaea; phylum Thermoplasmatota; class E2; order DHVEG-1; family DHVEG-1; genus SM1-50. The sequence goes on along the minus strand of CAZLDE010000013.1, from coordinate 18,151 downwards.
AAGAAATACCCGGTGCAGAGCAGAAAATTTCTCCATATCATGACTGGGAACATCGCATTCATCCTACCCTTGTTTGAGACTCGCGAGATCATGGCGTTTCTCGCAGCCGGCCCGTTCATCCTTTTTACCTTCCTCATGAGCCCGTATTCACCGATTAAGTCGATGCGGGGGAAAACATCGGAGGCAGGGCATGGTCTTGGATTGGTCTACTATGCGATCACCTGGACTGTGCTTGCGTTTTTCTTCTTTGATCATCGTGTCATCATCGCCATGGGGATCCTTGCGATGTCCTATGGAGATGGTCTTGCCTCACTTATCGGAATCAAATATGGGAAACGCCAATACATCGTGTTCAAAGACATAAAAAGCTATGTCGGTTCTCTTGCGATGTTCATCTGTACGTTCCTAGTGTTTGTGGTAGCCCTTGTGTTCTACGCAGAGCCACTGACAGCACGTGCCGGAGTGTATTTACTGTGCATGGCCGGAATCGTGACAGTCATCGAAGGTGTGACCCCCCTGGGTCTTGACAACCTCTCTGTTCCGTTCGTCGCCGCGGTCATGTACTGGCTCTACATAGGAGGGTGACATGCGTCTCATCATCGTAGATGGCCTTGATGGTGTTGGGAAAGACACGCATGCACAACTCATCAAGCAGCACTATGAGAAAAAAGGGGAAAAAGTAATCGTCCGGTCACATCCTGAGTCAGACAACTTCTATGGCAGGACTGCCAAAAAAGCCTTGCTTGGCCAGGGAAAAATCAATCAGCTGAAAGCCTCCGTGTTTTATGCTATTGATGTGATGTATTCCTTACGACGATATTACCGGAGACCAACTGCTGATACACTCATCATGGTACGGTATCTGATGGGGACAGCCTACCTCCCGAGACGGTTGACAAAAACCGGGTACCGGTTCTTTGAAAAACTCGTGCCAACCTCACCATATATGTTCTTTTTAGATGCCAAACCAGAGGAGCTTGTCGAACGGATAAAACAACGCAGCGAAACAGAGATGTTCGAGACACAGGAAGCGTTCTTAAAGGTGCGGTCCAAAGCATTGGAGCTTGCAAAAAATTGGCATATCATCAACACCGGTCAGACCATTGAACAAACTTATGGTGCGATAGAAAAAATACTCAACGAACTTGATGGCAGTACCGGATCATAAAACATCTTTTTATTCTTAGAATTACAGAATATCTGTCGTCCCAAGAAGCTGAGAAACAACCTCATCCAGACCAGGGACCGTTTCAAGTTTTTTGACTTCAGAGGGATGCACCCACCGGTACTCCTCATGTTCCCAGTCGAGACGAACCAGTGTTTTATCCTGAACATGGAACAGGAACGGGTACACCACCCAATCATACCGTTTCCCCTCATAGGTATCCAGTACCTCGACGGGGTCTCCTTTTTTTATCAGAGTGATTTCATCAAGACCCAGACTCGTCTCTTGACTAATTTCTTTCAGCGCGGTATCATAGGGGTCTTCCAACTCCTCGACATAGCCTGCGACCCCACCCCAGAGCCCACGGTACGTACCAACAAGATTACTGCGTTTCAACAGCAGGATTTTTCCATTATGCTCTAAGAGGCAAGTCACCACCTGCGGCATCGTCTTCTCCTTTCGTCATCAACCCAGTTTATATTCGAAGAGCACCTCATCAAACTGCGCAGAGAGATCCACCAATCGCTCCACAGGTTCTCCCTTCAGGTACACCTCGAAGAACACGGTGATGTAGGTTCTGGTGATGTTGACCATGCGTTTGGGTGCAATTGAGCCGAACAAAAGAAGCCTGGGTGGGATCAGCGGGACCAGATGACTGAGCAGAACACCGACATCGGTAAACGCATAATGCGTTGAGCCGGTGATACTCATTTTAAAGGTATCATCGGTGGTGTGATTCCACATGTAACCAATCGTTGAGTCATCAGCAAGACGTGCTTCTGCGAACATGAAAAGCATAGGCACGGTGATGTTGCCTGGGATGAAATTCCGATAGAACACGCCATCAAGGGTCAACCCTGCGCAGAAACGATCGTCCTCATAGCAGCAGGTAGCAGTGTTCGCTCCACCGAAGGAATGACCATACATCCCTACCTTTGAGAGGTCGAAATGCCCTAAGAACATAGGGTCGGTTTCGTTCATCTCAGCTAAGGTATCAACAACGAATTTCGCATCCTGTGCGATAGCCCGCAGTGACATGTTGAAAAACGCGGATTGCTCCACTGGATCGGTAGGCACTTCCGCAAGACCGACTGTGCGTCCATCAGGAAACACGGTAATACCAGAGACGTAGGGATGGTTGATTGAGGCGACCATGAACCCATGGCTGACCAAATCCTCGATAAATGACGTGTAGATTTGATACACACCATCGTATCCAGGGGAAAACACAACCAACGGGAACATTCCCTCAGCAATTGATGTTTCATTCCGGCCATGGGGGCGAACAAACAGATACGCGTTGTTCGGGATGGTCACCAGCGGAATCGGTGATCTTCCTTTCAGCCACTGGAACGTAGGATAATCCATATACTCTGCCCGTGTCCCTTCATCAACGGTCTGAATCGGATACCAGAGCTGAATCATCATCTCCCGGACATCAGCGGGGTCTGTGGTGAAATTCTCTAGTCTGTGTGCATCGATTAGATACATGGTCCGGACACCCACGCCATACGAGCCGGTTAGTCTTGGGAGAAACGATGCATCGTGAACTCCAGTCAGGGCGACTATCCCTGCCCCTGGACTCAACAGCCGGATGGAAAACTGTGTGTCATTCAAGCGCAGGACCCCGATCATGGGGCTGGTTGTTCCCGTACCAGTCGTCTGCCATGTTCCTATCATGATACTGCCTGAGAAGACACCCTGAAACGTTCCATTTTCTGTTCCTTCGGATGTGTTCCATTCGCCAGAGAACGTTCCCCGTGTAGCCCGACGACCCTGGTTCAGAACCCCCCAGAGAGACCCGGAGGTCCCATCGTTTTGTTTCGTCCAATCCCCTTGGAACGTACCATCAGGCCAGTCCCCGGTGTTCTGTGCGGCGTAGCACGGTACTGTCACAGAAAAGGAGCAGAGCACTAAAAGGCTGCAGAGAAAAAGCACGCTACCATACTGTTTCTTCATTTTTTTTGTCCCCCGATCATCAATCAATAGAGTAGAGAACAGGTCTTTCTCTATAAAAGGATTTCGAACATTCTGGTTTTACAATCTCTTGGCTATATATTCTATCACGGACTCAAAGATAGCTCGTCCATCACCGATGTCCTGTTCCAGTCCCGTCCCTGTCCAATCTGGGTGCTGATGTTTGTAATAGGTTCGTTCTGGATGAGGCATCATCCCAAACACGGTTCCTTGCGGGTTGCAGATGCCTGCTATGTTCAGCGGTGAACCGTTCGGGTTCCACGGATAACCCGCATAATTACCCTCAGGGTCGACATAGCGGAACACGATCTGATCGTTCTTCTCCAATTTTTTCAGATATTCCTCTTGTTTATCCAGAGGAAAGAGCAGTTTTCCTTCCGCGTGTGCACTGGGGATTAAACGTATGTCATGCTTTGGGATTTTGGAGGTGAACACACAGGTCCCTTTGTTCTCATGCTTCAGCAACGTCGGGCGGCATTCAAACCGATTCGAATCGTTCAGATACAGGCATGCGTCTGGGACTGTTCTGATGATCTCATCAAAACCAGGGAGCAGCCCAAGTTCAGTGAGCACCTGGAACCCATTGCAGATACCAAGGATTGGCCGGTCCTGTCTGACGAACTCCTTGAGTTGGAGCTGGAGCTGGCTTTTCATCCGTGCCGCAAAAATCGCTCCTGCCCTGATATAATCACCAGCGGAGAACCCACCTGGGATCATCAGACAGTGGTAATCAAGGAGGTCGCGTGTCTCATCAGTGTTACAGTCGATGTGTAACAGCTGTTTGAGATGAACGAATTCAGGGCTGACGCCTAAACGTTTGAACGCATCATAGGATTCCTGCTCACAGTTTGTACCCTCGATTCGAACGACCGCTATCCTTATCTCTTCTGTCTTCATGGTTCCCGCCACGATTCGAATGGTAATGACATCCCCCTTATTTCTAGTTTTTTTGAAGGCAACATTAATGATGTAGGATGCCATCTGGGCTAGTAGGGTGAACAGAAATGAAACACGTTCATTACACTGAGGTAGATTTAGAGCATCCACAGGAACCCGGAGTAAAGAACATCAAGGTCAGATGGCTAATTTCGAAGAAGGACGGCGCGCAGAACTTCGCGATGCGTCTATTTGAGGTCAAAGCCGGGGGCAACTCGCCGTTGCATCAACATGAATGGGAGCATGAGGTGTTCATCCTGGAAGGAAACGGGTTTGTGAAAGACCAGACGACGGAAAAACCGTTACATCCTGGTGATGTACTGTTCATCAAACCGATGGAATGGCATCAGATTATCAACCGGGATAGTGCAACATTGAAGTTCCTCTGTTTGATCCCGTATCAGAAATAAAGGAAAAACTACATAAGGAAAAAAAGGTTTCTTGGGAAAAAAAACAATCATGGTGAATGGCGTGTTGGAGTTAGCATATATTTTTTTGGCAACATTTATCGTGTCGCTTATCTCATTTGTTGGCGTGGTCAGCCTTGCGTTGAACGATAAGATATTGAATAAAATCCTACTTATACTCATTGGTCTTTCTGCAGGCGCATTGATGGGCGGAGCATTTCTGCATCTTTTACCGGAGGCTGTCGAAAAAAGCGATAGACTTGACATCTATTTTTTGGTCCTTGTTGGCTTTATCCTGTTTTTCCTTGTTGAGAAGGTACTGCATTGGCGGCATTGCCATAAGGGACAGTGCGATGTGCATACCTTCCATTACATGAATCTTGTGGGGGATTCCCTCCATAACTTCATTGATGGACTTATCATGGCGGCAAGTTTTGTTGTCTCACTGCCGTTGGGCATAACCACTACGATTGCGATAGCGGCCCATGAGATTCCTCAGGAGATTGGTGATTTTGGTGTGCTGTTATATGGTGGTTTTTCTAAAAGAAAGGCGATTCTGATGAACTTTGTTGTTGCGTTGACTGCTGTGTTCGGGGGAATCGTTGGGTATTTCATTTCAAATCTTGTTGAGGATGTCATCCTCTACATCTTGCCGTTCGCTGCAGGTGGGTTTATCTATATTGCTGCGACGGATCTTGTCCCTGAGATTCGAAAAGAGCTTGATATGAGAAAGTACATGGCGACGCTCCTCGTGTTCATCTGTGGTATCCTTCTCATGTGGATCACCAAGGTCTTCTTTGAGGGATAATGCAGAGTATGGGGGAAAAAGGATAACGTGTGCTTAGCAATCCCAGGCAAAATTATAGAACTTGATAAAAAGAAACAAAACGCTACCGTTGATTACGGGAGTGGCACGAAAAGGAAAGCAAATGTGTCCCTTGTTGAAGTAAAAATCGGTGATTATGTCCTTGTTCACGCAGGCTTTGCCATCCAGGTTCTTGATGAAAAAGAGGCTCAAGAGACTCTGACGTTGTTCAAAGAGATGCTGTCACAGGGGGAATGATTGTGTTTTCGTTGCGTGATAAACAGCTTGCTGATGATATCATCTCGCAGCTGAAGAAATCACGGTTGCATCTCAGGTTCATGCATGTCTGTGGAACTCATCAGGATACGTTGGTTAAACACGGGTTGGATGTCTTGCTGCAGAACTGTGGTGTTGAGATTGGTCAAGGCCCTGGTTGTCCTGTTTGTGTCACGACTCCGAAGGAAATCGAGGAGATATTGCTGCTTGCGAAACATGGCAAGACGATCGCCACTTTTGGGGACATGACCCGTGTCCCTGGGGCGACATCGTCGCTACACCAGATGAAGACTGAAGGCTGTGATGTGCGGACTGTGTACAGTATCGAAGATGCGCTTCTGCTTGCAGAGAGCAATAAAGACAAGGAGGTCGTTTTTATGGCGGTTGGTTTTGAGACGACCGCACCGACCACGGCATCGGTCATCCTCCAGGGGCCTCCTGTGAATTTCTCTGTTCTGTGTTGTCATCGGTTGATTCCTCCGGCGTTACAAGCAATAGTTGAGATGGGTGAGTTGAAAATCGATGGCTTCATCGAGCCGGGTCATGTCTCAACCATCATCGGAACTAAACCCTATGAATTTATATCGGGGAAGTATCAGATTCCTCAGGTTATCGCTGGTTTTGAGCCACTCGATCTGTTGATGGGTGTCTGGATGTTGGTACGGCAGATCCAGCAGGGAACTGCAGAGGTAGAGAACGAATACGTCCGTGCGGTCAAGCCGCAAGGAAATAGAAAGGCACAGCAGGTTCTGACGGATGTTTTTAAACCAGTGGATGTCAAATGGCGAGGGTTTCCAATAATTTCTCAATCCGGACTTTGGCTTCGAAAAAAGTATGCAGACTATGACGCACGACTGAAGTATAAAGACGAACTCCAGATGATTTCAGAGGAGGAGTTTGCTGAGCCCGCTGGTTGTCTCTGCGGGGAGGTTCTCAGAGGATTGATTTCTTCGAAACATTGCCCGTTGTTCGGACGTGAATGTACACCGGAGACTCCTGTTGGTCCCTGTATGGTGAGCAGTGAAGGAAACTGCCATATCCAGTATAGATATGCAAAAAAATAAGGGTTCGTTTTGATGTTATCGTATTTTCGAACGTAACAAGAAGAGGATGAGGGTCACGAGTAGGGCGATGAGGAATGCATCGATGGTACCTGATAGGATGCCAAGAGCAGGATAGAGCACATGGATGCTGATAGCGTAGCTAACGACACTGGGGCTTCCGTAGATCATGCCTTTTGCCATGGCGTCAGTGAATTGCGGTCCATGTTCTCTGTGGGAGATTATCATTGTTGAAAGAAAGATGGCGGGGAAGACAGAGAAGATACCGCTCAAGATGGTTCCGAGGTTTGAGAATGAAACCGCGATAGCGATGACGGTGCCTGCGATGAGGCTTCTTCCAAGTAATTTGAGTGGCGTGTAATGGACTTTGATGGTTTCCTGGGAGGTTATTTTTTTCTTTTTGTCAAGGATGAAAAATGAAAGCAGGAAACAAAGGAGATACACGACAAAAGACAGGATGATTGATGTGAGGTTTGATAGAAAGACGATGACTGTAAGCAGAGTCCATCCTAGGAGTGATCCTGCGACTGCGATTGGGAGTTTTGTTTTTGAAAGGACAGCAAAGAGAAGAAGGAAGATAAGGTTGATTCCCATTTCTGCGGGAACCACTGCGACAGAGTCTGCGGCGAATGTTACTCCTTTATCCAGGGCGATGAACAGGAAGGCGATGATGATGGTTGACGGGAGTGTTCCAATGACTCCTCCTGTTTTTGTCCCGTATTTCTCCGCGGTGATGGTTACCAGGATGACGACGAGTGCGGATAAGACGAAGGGGATGATTGTATGGTAAAGCAGGGAGTATTCCATGCGAACTGGGGATGTATTCTGGTTCTTAAACGTTTCTTTTTTGTCCTTTTAGAAAAGTATATATATAATTTTGTAATACATACTAAATTGTAATAATTACAAAATAGAAATCATATCAAATCTGATTTGCATGTATGAGAAATACGTAAAAATCCTCAAAGACCATTCACTCAAAGTCACTTCACCAAGAATTGAGATCCTCAAATACCTTGACCAACACCACACCCATCCTAACGTCGAAGAAATCTACTCTGCACTTAAAAAGAAACACCCCTCCCTCTCCCGCACGACCGTCTACAATGCCCTGGAAATACTTCAGAAACACAAAATCGTTCAGGTCCTGACCGTCTCCGGATCAGAACTCCGATACGACATCGAACAAGGAATGCACCATCATTTCATCTGTACACACTGCGGCGCAATATATGATATTGCAATCTCCTGCCCCAACATGGACCGAACCATAGTGGGCGGTCATCACGTCGAAGACGTTCAAGGATACTTCAAAGGAATCTGTAAGAAATGCCAGATGAAGCAAAAAGGAAGGAAACAGAATGGATAAAAAAACATTTCACAAAATCTCTTATGGTCTTTACATCGTCTGTTCAAAGAACGGGCAACACACAAACGGACAAATAGCAAACGCCTTGTTCCAGGTCACCTCCGAACCACCAACCATCGCAGTCAGCATCAACAAACAAAACCTCACCCATGAGTTCATCACCAAAAGCAAGCTCTTCACCGTCTCCATCCTAGATAAAACAACCCCTTTGACACTGATCGGAACCTTCGGGTTCAAATCAGGCAGAGACATCGACAAATTCAAAAACGTCAACTTCAAACTCAGCACCACCCATGTTCCCATCATCCTTGACCACACGTCAGGATATCTTGAGGCAGAGGTCATCGACAAGATCGATGTCGGCACCCATACCATCTTCATCGGAAAAATAACCGATGCATCCCTGCTTACCCAAGAAGCAGTCATGACCTATGAGTATTACCATGAAGTAAAAGGCGGTTACTCACCAAAGACCGCACCAACATACTTTAGTGAAATAGATAAAAAAACAGAGAAAAAAAAGGAGGAAGTAAAAATGGACAAATATGTATGCACCGTCTGTGGCTATGTCTACGATCCCGCAAAAGGATAGCCTGAAACCGGTATCGCCCCAGGAACAGCATTTGATGCTCTCCCTGATGATTGGGTCTGCCCTATCTGCGGAGCAGGAAAAGACGCCTTTGAGAAGCAATAAAAGAGAAAAAACACAGGTAAAGTATATAAAGAAATGAAAATTGTAACATGAACTGGAGGAATTTGATTATGTGCAAAAACTGTGGCTGTGAGGCATCGAGCATGAAGATACAATACCAATGCGACTGCAAAGAAAAGGAATGTACCTGCAACTCTGTCATTGGATTTGAAAAAGAACCGAAATCGATTCCACATTGTTGCGGCGCACCAATGAAACGTATCAAATAAAGAATCATGTGTAAAAGGAGGTAAAAAAGATGATATTAAGTAAAAAATTGGAAAATGCAATCAATAAGCAAATCAACGCAGAACTCTGGTCAGCGTACCTATATCTGTCCATGTCCGCCTACTTCGAATCAATAAATCTTGGCGGATTTGCGAACTGGATGAGAGTCCAGGCAAGCGAGGAAGTCGACCATGCCATGAAATTCTACAAACACATCAACGAACGCAGAGCCCGAGTAACACTCAGCGCGATCGCCGCAATACCAACCACCTGGAAATCACCATTGCATGCCTTTGAGGAGGCATTCAAACACGAACAAAAAGTCACCGCGATGATTGAGAATCTCGCAAACATCGCAGCAGCAGAGAAGGATTACGCTGCATCAACTATGCTGAACTGGTTCCATGACGAGCAAGTCGAAGAGGAACAGCAAACCGATGCCATCGTCCAAAAACTTAAAATGATTGAAAAAAGCACCGGTGGGCTCTTCATGTTGGACCGGGAACTTGGGAAAAGAAAAGAGGAATAATAACCTCAAAGAGGAAAACAGTGAAAGGGTGAGAACATGGACCTGAGAAAATACACACTGAAAGACCTTCTCCTCGCGGCTCTGAAAAGCGAAATTGAAAGCAATGATATCTATACAAAGATGGCTGACCAAGTGAAAAACGGTCTCCTCAAAGATAAACTCAACTTCCTAGCATCAGAAGAAAAGAAACACCAGGCGTTCATCGAACAGGTATTCAAAGTAAAGTTTCCGAAGAAAACAATCCTCATTCCAAAAACAACCCCTGTTCCACTCCCTCCACTTGTTATCCCTGATGAGGAGACATCCCTCAGCACGCTTCTTAAAAGCGCGATGCAGGCGGAGAAATCCGCCCATGAGTTCTACCAAGAACTCTCAAAGCAGTTCACAAAGGATGAGAAGATACGCAATACCCTCTCCTATTTTGCTGACATGGAACTACAGCATTACAAAATCCTTGAAATCGAAAAAGAAAGCATGGACCGATTCGAAGAAGCAGATGTGTATTGGGACATGGTCCATGTCGGACCTTAGAGGAACATAATAAATCGAGTTGAGAAAAATGAAAAGTCTAAAAGGAACACAAACCGAAAAAAACCTCCTCGCGGCGTTCGCAGGAGAATCACAGGCGAGAAACCGATACAGCTATTTCGCATCACAGGCAAAGAAAGAAGGCTACGAACAAATCTCAGCAATCTTCCTAGAGACCGCGGAGAACGAAAAAGAACACGCGAAAGTCTTTTTTAAGTATCTGCAGGGAGGGATGGTTGAGATTACCGCGATGTATCCTGCTGGCGTCATCGGAACAACCGAGGAAAACCTCAAGGAAGCAGCAGAGGGTGAGAAAGCAGAATGGGGAACGATTTACCCTGATTTCGCACAAATCGCAGAAAAGGAAGGATTCGCTGATGTCGCCTGCAGCTTTCGGAACATCGCAAAGGTCGAAGCCTACCATGAGAAACGATACCGAGCGCTTCATGCTAATGTGGTGAAAAAACAGGTGTTTAAGAAAGAAAAAGTCGTCAAATGGAAATGTCGGAACTGCGGATACGTCCATGAAGGCACAGAACCACCAAACAAATGTCCTGCCTGCCAGCATCCACAATCCTACTTCGAGATAAAAGAAGAAAACTACTAACCAACCCTTCAAATAAACCAAGATGGAAGATGAACACAAATCAATCCGATATAACTCCTGATGCAGAAGTCGATTGTGTCGGGCTGTACTGCCCGATGCCCATAGCGATGACCAAGGAAGAAATCGAAAAAATACCCATCGGTCAGATCCTCAAGGTCGAGGCTGATGATCCCGCCGCAGAGGAAGACATCAAACGATGGGCGAAACGAACCGGACATGAACTCGTCCAGTTCAAAAAAGAAGGATCCTTACTTACCTTCTATATCAGAAGAATGAAATAAGGAGAGACCTATGAAAGATGAAAACTCAATACTGTATGTGCAGACCACGGATCAACCTGAGAAACAATATTCCCCTCTTGTGCTTGCACAGACAGCCAAACACATGGATTTAACCCCCCGTGTCTACTACCTAGGAACTGGGTTACGGATCCTTATGCCTGGTATCGCTGAGAAGATCAAAATGGGATCGTTCCCCGATGTAGCTGAGCTGTTGAAACAAACCATGGAAATGGGTATTGAGATTTATGCGTGCGAAGCTTCAAAACAAATGATGGGATTAGAAAAAGTCCAGCTTATACCAGGAGTGAAGATCGTCGGTGCAGGGACCCTCAACGACCTTGCACTTGACGCGGGAGCCACCATGTGGTTCTAGCGGAGGAAAATATGGTACGAATCTACCTTGACCATGCATCATCCATGCCCATGGACGACCGGGTGTTTACATTCGCAAAGCCATACCTTACCTCATCCCATGGGAATCCCTCCTCGCTTCATTCGATTGGTTTAGAAGCAAAACGTGCGATAGAAGAATCACGAAAGAAAATCGCTGAGTTCATCCACGCGGAAAACGAAAACACCATCCTTTTCACCAGCAGCGCGACTGAGGCAAACAACCTTGCGGTGAAAGGCACTGCCATTCGGAACATCACAGCGGGAAAAGCGGTGGTCGCCTCAGCTATCGAGCATATGTCCGTGCTCAATCCTATGAAAGAACTGCAGAAAAATGGTTTTACGTTCACGACAATCCCTGTTGATTCCACAGGTCTTCTCGACCTTGACACACTTGAGAAGATTCTGACAAAGACAACGACAATTACTTCAGTAATGTATGCGAACAATGAGATCGGGACGATTCAACCGATCAAAGAGATCAGCACCCTTATCCATGAGAAAGGACGCTACCTTCATGTGGACGCCGTCGCTGCTGCAGGCAGAATCCCTATCGATGTACAGAAAGACGGTATCGATTTACTGACGCTTTCCTCAAATGATCTGTACGGTCCGCAGGGTGCTGCTGCGTTATACGTAAAACCCGGAGTCAAACTCCAATCCGTCATGCTTGGAGGCGGACAGGAGCGTGGTCTTCGCTCGGGAACAGAAAATGTCTTTGCTATTGTGGGTATGGGTGAAGCAGCCCGCATCATGCAACAGGAGTTGAAACAAGAAAACAACCGGCTCCTCCCCATACGAGACGCTCTTATAAAAGAAATCCTTAAAATAAAAGATTCCTATCTCACGGGACATCCGGTGCAGCGTCTTCCCCATCATGCTAGCTTCCGGTTCAGCTCTATCGAAGGAGAAAGCATTCTGCTGAACATGGACATGTATGACATACAGGTGTCCACTGGATCAGCATGCTCGTCAAAGACACTGGAACCATCGCATGTTCTGCTTGCGATTGGTTTGAAACATGAGGAGGCGCATGGATCTATGGTCCTAACACTTGGGCGATCCACGACCCTGCAAGATGTTGAACCTGTATGCAAGGCGACGTCTGAGGCCGTCCAGCGTTTACGGAAACTCTCACCGTTATCATAAAAAAAATGGAGGAAAAAAGAATGGCAAACGTAGGATATAGCAAGAAAGTTATGGAGCATTTCATGAACCCACGCAACGTCGGTGTCATCGAAAACCCCGATGGGTACGGGAAGGTAGGTAACCCTGTCTGTGGTGATGTCATGGAAATCTTCATCAAGGTAAAGGATGACAAGATCACTGACATCAAGTTTAGGACGTTTGGCTGTGCCTCGGCTATTGCGACCAGCAGCATGGTCACTGAACTGGCGAAAGGCAAACATGTCGATGAGGCAGTCAAGATTACTAGAGGCGATGTGGCAAACGAACTTGATGGTCTGCCTGCCCAGAAGATGCATTGTTCGAACCTTGCTGCAGATGCGCTGCATGAGGCAATTAAGGATTATAAAAACAAGAAACAGAAGAAATAAATAAGAGGTATGAAAAATGACAAAGATAAAGGAAGTCTATAAATGCACAATTTGTGGAAACATCGTTGAAGTTCTTCATGCTGGTGTCGGTGAGTTGGTTTGCTGTGGCCAGCCTATGGAGCTGCTTGTAGAGAAAGTCCAGGACGCGGGCAACGAGAAGCACGTTCCTGTGATTGAGAAAACGTCAACTGGCGTGAAAGTGAAAGTCGGTTCTATTCCACATCCTATGGAAGAGAAACATTATATCGAATGGATCGAACTGCATGCAGAAGGGGCCGTCTATCGAAAGTTTTTAAAACCAACCGATAAACCAGAAGCAGAGTTTTGCGTAAATGCCACGACGCTAGCCGCTCGAGACTATTGTAACATCCATGGATTGTGGAAATCGAAATAATCTGCTACAGACAACAACTCTCTTTTCTTTTTTTTTCCTGATTCGATAAGGTTAAATATCCCGAATGCATACACATTGTTAACAATTAACCAGGGAGGTAGGAAATTGTCTGAAAAAGAAAGGGAAAAAACATCTATCACAAACGTAGCAGAAAAAGAACTGGACCTTCTCATACGACACATCGATGTGTTAAAAACCGTTCGAGATCACGGACCAATCGGAATCATACGACTCTCACAGATCACCGGTCAACCACAGCACGTGATACGCTACTCGCTACGCACACTCGAACATGATGGCATCATCAAACCATCTGCCCAAGGGGCAATCATCACCGACAAGGTCCATGAGAGTCTTGGGACACTCGAATCGACCCTGGATGACATGATAAGCACTATGACTGATTTAAAAAAGAAACTGAAATAGAAAAACTATTTTTCATGCGAACTCAGGAAAAAAAAACGCGTTCCAAAATTTTTAAATAGGATTAGTAAATAGTCTTCCGCAAATAAAACGAGGTATGAAACCATGAAACACAAGAATCTAGGAATGATAACAATGATGATAAGCAGCCTTCTGATCATCGCCGTATGTTCGGTCCAGGCTGCAGATACAACAATCACTGACACGATTGATGATGTCAGTTCCGTTGATTATTACACTGGTGAAACAATAGTGATTACCTCTCATCCAGAGATTAATGTTCAAAACCTTGATATTACACAGGTCACCTATACACAAGACGGAGCACAGGTCACACTGGCCTTGAAGGTACGAGGTGACATAGAAAACAGGGGGAGCATCATCGATCTCTACAGTGAAGATATCTTTGATTCCCTTAACTTCGTGGAATATGATTTTCAATTGATTACTGATGAGGGAGAATATATGGTGAGTTACTCGAATCTCACCGGTCAGCTCAACAACGGCCTTGATACCATCAACCTCACCACCTCGGATTTCACCGTTGAGGGTGACACCCTTACCATCAGGTTTTCCCTCGTAAGCGCTGCAGAAATCTATGAGGAACTCAGTGTTACTTCCATGTTCATGAAGGTGAACTTCACTGGAGGGGACCTGGATCCCTCAGGACTTGTCTATCTCTCTGATATTTGCCCCAATCCACCACTGGAGATTATTGAGGCATACGCACAAAACATCGGATCAGTCGGAGAAACCATCCAATTCAACGGCAGTGTCTCCCCGCTCACCGGACAACCCCCCTATCGGTACCTCTGGGAGTTCGGGGATCAAACCACATCGACAGATTTGAACCCAACACACACGTATGCAAATGCTGGTACCTACACCTACACGTTCACTGTCACCGATGAAAGCGATGATTCTGTCAGCGAATCAGGAACTATCACGATCTCAACAGAGGGTGGAGGTGGCTCTGAAGGGCCCTTCTCAGGCCAGATGCTCCTCTTCATCGCAATACTAGCTATCATCATCATCGTTGGTGTCGTCATCATCATCTGGATCATCCGACGATAACCACCATTTTTTTCTTTTTCTTTTTTTTTCCTTGCTTGAGTTATCTTTTTATGGTATGAGATGATGACTTTCTCACTGAGGGGTTTACCGCATGAAAGATGGCGAAAGCAAATATGCATATAAGAAAAAATCTGCTTGGGAACATTTTTCCAAAGCACAGATTGCTAATGCTTTTTCATTTGCAGAGCGATACGCAGTTTTTCTTAACGAAGCAAAGACAGAACGAGAAGCAGTTGATTTCATCGCTCGGGCAGCGAAGAAAAAAAACAAACACATCATAATAAACCAAGGGAAATCAGCAGCAATCATGGTACCTGGAAAAAAACCAATCCGTGAGGGACTGCGCATCGTTATTTCACACATAGATTCACCCCGGTTAGATCTGAAACAAGTGCCACTCTATCAGGACTCAGAAAGCCATCTTGCCCTTTTCGAAACACATTACTATGGAGGAATAAAGAAATTCCAATGGGTCGTCATCCCCCTTGCATTGCACGGGGTCGTCGTGAAAAAAAACGCTGAAAAGGTCACCTTCCGATTAGGTGAGAATGACAAAGATCCTGTCTTTTCTGTACCTGATTTGCTTCCTCATCTTTCCCACGATGTGCAGGATAATAAAAAAATCGACGAGGCGATAAAAGCTGAAAATCTTGATATAGTGATCGGCAGCATCCCAGCAAAAGGTGATTTTAAAGAAAAAATCAAGTCAGCGATTCTTGAAAAACTGCACACGGATTATTCAATAACTGAAGATGACCTTATCTCCGCGGAGCTTGAGGCGGTCCCTGCGTTTAAAGCCCGTGATGTTGGCTTTGACCGGTCGTTGATCGGTGCGTACGGTCAGGATGACCGTATCTGCGCGTACGCAGCGTTGCAAGCAATTTTAGATGTCAAAAACCCTGAGTACACCGTCATGTCCCTCTTTGTAGATAAAGAGGAAATCGGCAGTGAAGGAAACGCCTCTGCACAAGCGGCAGTATTCCTACGTTCCCTTATCCGAAGCTATGATGCAAACGTCGATATCGACAGCGTTCTGCTCAAATCAAAAGTCATCTCCGCGGATGTTCAATCCGCTGTCACCCCGAATTACACCGATGTTTTCGAGCTGAAAAACGCATCATCGTTAGGAAACGGTGTCGTGATGTCGAAATATACCGGTCATGGTGGGAAATACTCCGCAAACGACGCCTCCGCGGAGTATGTCGCCGAGATCAGAGCCCTCCTTGACAAGGCGCATGTCCCCTGACAGACCGGGGAGCTTGGAAAAGTCGATAAGGGCGGTGGTGGGACTGTTGCAAAGTATTTCTCACGGTTAGGTATGGATGTCGTTGATCTTGGTGCACCGGTGTTGTCCATGCATTCACCCTATGAGGTCACCAGTAAGGTTGATCTCTACGCCTCCTATCTTGCGTACCTTGCGTTCCTTAAAACCTAAAGAAGAATAATCAAAACTATTTATGACAAGCCTTGTTTTCCATTCCCTCTTGCGGAATCGTTTTGGCAGTACTCGGGGGAACAGAGTTTGTTGGTTTTCTGGGCGATTGGGAACCCTGCGAGATGCATCATCGGTATCGTCGCCTTTTTTCCATGTTTCCATCGAGCATAGAACCAATGTGAGAAGAAGAATATCGGATTCAGAAACCATTTCATATCCGGTGACCAGAAATCAATGTTATTCCTCCAGCAGCGTGAGATAACCTCCCATTGGAGTTCAGTGAGGTTTTTTAAATTGGTCCGCCGTTGGTCTCCCAGGATGGCTTCCTTTAAAGGGATGAACAACACGGGGGTGTAGAACATTTTCGCGTTATGGTTCCGCAGGTCATCGATAAGGTCAAGGGTCGCTCGCACGTCGTCTTCTGTCTCATCAGGCTGACCGGTCATGATAGTGCATAACGGCCACCAGTCGTGATCATTCATCATTCCTACGCCTTGCACGACGAGCTCCGGCCAGTTGTCAACACTGTAAGGTAGTGCCTTTCCTTTCATGTATTTCTTCATCAGACGGACACTACCGGTTTCGATGCCGACCTCTACAGAGACAAACCGCTTTGGGTAGGATTTATGCAACTCCGGCGTCCATCGGGTTTTTTCCAGCAAAATCGGGGAGAGCTCCTCTAAGAGTTTTGGATCATAGATGACTGGGGCAAGGGATGCATGCGACAGCAGGATATTGTCAACACCGGGGTACGCGGCAATAGTCTTGTAAAGTTTTACGATTTCCTCCCTGTTTGGGATGAACCCTGGTTTTGATTTATACAAGAAGATATCCTCTGTCACCGTGAATATTGTTTTTGCTCCTCCGTTCACATTGGTTTGAACCTCTTTCATGATATATTCTAGGGGAAAGGAGTATTTCGTACGGTTCGTTGGACTGCAGAACTGACAGCCTCGACCACAGCCACGGGTGATCTCAACCATTCCATAGGAAGCGGCATTGATGATCAGTGGGATTTCTTTCCGGTTCGGTTTGTTTGCAATGAAATACGATGGCACTGGTTCACCATTCATCATTTTGCGAAACACGGAAATGAGATCTTCCTCCCCTTCCCCTTGGAAGAGGATGTCGATACCAAATTTCTTCTGCATTCCCGCCTCGTTGATCTGCCAGGAACCTGCTCCACCAACGATGATCTTCGGTTTGTGGGTCTGGATTGCGGGATGCGTGATGAGTTTTTCGAACTCGGCTGCATTTAACGCCTCCCCACCAAATCCAATCAGTGAATTATAGGTTGTGGAAACATAGGCAAGCCCCATAGGATCCATAGACGAGATACCCAGGATTTTGGTGTTTTTACCGATAAATCTATGCAACTGGTCGTAATGAGCGACAACAACGTTTTCCTGTCCAAATTCTTTGATAAGCAATGACTCGACCTTACGCAGGCCATAGATAGTCCGTTTGGCTGTCCCATCTTCGTTGCTTGGGAGTTTTTCCAGATGTTCCCGTAAGGCTAACCCGGAAAGCTTCTTCGGGAACGTACAGATGAATGCGGCAAAGGGGTTATCGTCGTATTCATTAGCCTCGGCACGTGAGGCGGTCAAAACAATTGGGTATCCATCCGTATGATTATCCATCAATCATCCTCTTTCGATTGTCTTGTCTGAGAAGGACGGTTTTGAACACCGGGTCTTTGAATGTATCCTGCAACTTTAGCAAGAAATCTTTCCAGGAAAGAGCGTTGCGTGACCAGCGTATCATCTCTTTTTTATGAAGAGAAAGGATTTTCAGGAAACTTTGCCAATTATAACCTTCTGCCTTTAAGGGTTTTGACCATCCTGCGTCGTTCCACAGATAGGTTGGAAGTCGGTTCCCGAACCACAAGCTTAGTGAGTCGATGTCCCATTCCTTACCGGGTTGTTCCTCTGATTGTTTTTTTAATAGGAGTGGTTCTGGTGGTATCAGTAGTTTCATGGATTATCCCCCATATACATGGTAGATGGGATATGGTAAGGC